>JBGPAO010000428.1:0-3406 GCA_041480755.1 Bacteroidia bacterium | reverse complement strand
AATTTAGAAATAATGAAGGACTGGGACAATAAATGGAATGATATATTTAGCCATTTACAACCTATATTTCAAGCTTTCAGCGGATTAATAGATCAACGAAGTAAACAAATCATTTTAACCGTTAAAATTACCATCCTTTCTGTTATTTTGATTATTGCCATTATTACCGTCATTTCTTTTGCAGATTCAATTTCTTGTACATTGTTCTGGATTATTCTGGGTTTAGTTTATGTTTTGTTGGTTTATATGCTGATTATTGTTGTAATCATGGTGCGATCAGCATTACTTTCAAATAAGAATTGAGTTAAGAATAAAACTATCCGCTGATGATTGAAACCTCTTTCCAGATACCGATAACAAATGCCCTTCACAGAAGCGGCGAGGTCCTGCTCAGGCATTTCGGTAAAGTAACCCGTATCAAAGTAAAAGAAAATCTGAGCAGTGTTGTATCAGAAGCCGACATAAAATCGGAAAAGGTTATAATTGATCTTATTACAAAAGACTTTCCCGATCATAACATTATCTCTGAAGAAAGCGGATACAATTACAAAGGCTCTCCAATTACATGGGTAGTCGATCCTCTCGACGGGACATCCAATTTCGTAGCAGGTCTGCCCTGGTTCGGGATTTTAATTGCAGTCATGAAAGACAAGGAGCCAATAGCCGCAGGTGCATATCTACCTGTCGGCAAACACCTGTATTATGCGGAGCAATCAGGAAAGACCAGGCTGAACGGCAGGATTATACAGGTATCCAAAGCACAGACACTCAATGATGTCCTGGTTGCATATTCGCTCGACTATTGTGAAGATTTTAAAGTTACTCTTGAAGAGACCGGCATTTTAGCCAGACTGGTAAACAATGCCAGAAATATAAGATCAACTAACTGCCTGCTTGATTTTTGTTATACTGCAGACGGCCGGCTGGGGGCTGCTGTCAACCTGCACGAAAAAATATGGGACATTGCGGCTCCATGGCTGATCGTGAAACAATCAGGGGGAATGGTCACAGATATCAAAGGTAAGGAACTGGATTTTGCTGTCACTGAGAAAAATTTTAGTAAGGATTTTCCTGTGGTTGCATCAAACGGGCATATCCATATAAAATTAATTAAACTGATCCGGGAATTTTATAATAAATGACCCCGGTTGTTTTGAAAATCTGCAAGCCCGGGAGTAAAAAAAGGGGGCGAGTAAGATACAAAATCTGAACAAAATGTGATAAATTCAACTCATCCTTCATTTTTAAATATGAAACCAAACCGCCAGATTCTGACCACCATTTTAGTAATTTCACTCACCGTGTTCTGCCAGTCCTGCCATCAGAACCAGTTTAAAGGCAGCGGCAAAGTGAAAATATGGGAAGAACAAATAACCATTCCTACATATATTACAGGGGAACCGGAGATCAATCCCATCTTTTACACCCCGGCCAATTACCAGGGTGCCCAGCGCCGTATATACCCATACCCCAATATCGATAAGCTCACCGACAAAAAGGAGGATAAGACCTATACCGGTTTGTTCCTCGAAAATGAATATATCAGACTATGTGTCCTCCCTGAATTGGGCGGCCGGCTGTACATCGCACTTGATAAGACTAACGGGTATAACTTTATCTATCACAACCGTGTCATCAAGCCAGCCCTGATCGGAATGGCAGGTGCATGGATCTCGGGAGGTATCGAATGGAATATTCCCCACCATCACAGGGTCTCAACTTTCATGCCTGTGGATTATACACTGGAAGAAAATCCTGATGGCAGCAAAACTATCTGGATTGGTGAATATGAAAAAAGGCATCAGACAAAATGGCAAGTAGGACTGACACTGTATCCCGGGAAAGCCTGTGTGAAAACAGATATCCGGCTGTATAACCCAACTCCCGTTGTCAAATCCTTCCTGATCTGGGCAAATCCTGCCGTCCATGCCAATGAAAACTACCAGGTCATCTTCCCCCCTGATGTCGAAAAAGCTGTCTTCCACTCCAAGGTGGAATTCACGGACTGGCCGGTTTCTAAGCAATATTACAGGGGTATCGACTTCACTAAAGGTGTTGATGTCAGCTGGTGGAAAAATACGCCTTCACCAACTTCATTTTTCGCCTGGGGCACGGAAAAGGATTTCATTGGTGGTATCGATCACGGCAGGAATGCCGGCATAATTTTCGTTGGCGACAGGCACATCTTTCCGGGAAAGAAAATGTGGAATTGGGGAAACAATGATGTTGCCCGCCTCTGGGACCAGATGCTCACGGATGAGGATGGACCCTATCTCGAGCTTATGATCGGTTCTTATTCCGACAACCAGCCTGATTACAGCTGGAACAACCCCTATTCTGCCAAATACGGCACTTTTTATTTCTATCCTGTCAAAGGGCTTACAGGTATTAAAGAAGCTGATCAGGATCTGGCAGTTAATTTTGATATTAAAAAGGATACGGCGTTTATCCAGTTATATGCTACCTCGCCAATGAAAAAACTGAAGCTGGTCCTGACGGATCCTGACAACGTCATTTTTGAGACCACCGTCAAAGCCGGTCCAAAGAATCCAGTCCTGATAAAGAAATCCCTTGAGCAACAAATAAATGAGGAAGACATCAGACTTGTGGTTTTGAACTCCGAAAACGAGGAGCTGATCAGCTATATCCCTTCTGTAAAAAAGAATCTTCCCCACCCTCCAACCTACACTGCACCGCCTGACCCGGGATCGATTGCCGATGTTGAAGATCTTTACCTGGCCGGACTGAGGCTCGACCAGTTTGGCAATCCCGGGCTGGATCCCTTTAAATACTGGGAAGAAGCACTCAGACGTGATTCTGATAACATTTTTGTAAACACCCAAATGGGCATTAAAATGCTTGAAAGGTATAATTGGGAGGCAGCTGAAACACATCTGAGAAGGGTTACTGATAAAGTTTCACAAAACTATACTTCGCCTAAATATGGCGAAGCATTATATTACCTGGGTGTCTCGCTTATTCGCCAGGAAAAGTATAAAGAAGCATATGAGGTGTTATACAGGGCTACATGGAATTATGAATGGACTTCAGCAGGTTATTATTTGCTTGCTTTAATGGATTGCAGGAATAACGAATTAAACCTGGCACTTGAACATGCGCAGAGATCTGTCAATGCAAATACTTTTAACCTGGAGGCTCAGCAGTTAAAGACAATTATTCTCAGGCTGCTTGGGAAATATGAAGAGGCTCTGCAACAGATCGAACTGCTGAGCAGGGCAGATCCTTTAAATTTTGTTTCAGCCTTTGAAAGGTATCTGCTGAATAACAGGACAGATGATTCAAAGACCCTGGTATTCAGTATTCTGAGGAATGAACCTGATAACTTTCTTGAGGCTGCAAGCCGTTACGCCGATGCCGGGCTGTATGCAGATGCTGTGGAGCTTTT
>JBGPAO010000427.1:0-3416 GCA_041480755.1 Bacteroidia bacterium | reverse complement strand
TCAGAAAACAATGCAAAATACCGTTTTGATTCGATGGATCTGGCGGTATATATCTGGAAAAAGAAAATCCCTCTTTTGATCATCATTTTTGTTGCGGGAATTATTTCGATCATAGCCTCACTGATGATCACGCCAAGATTTAAATCTTCCGTGGTGATGTTTCCTGCTATCCAGGCCTCAATTTCAAAATCCCTGCTGATGAACGAATATCAGTGGAATTTTCAGGATGTAGGTGAAGAGGAACAGGTGGAAACTGTATTGCAAATACTTAAATCAGATAAAATAAGGGACAAGATAATCAGCCGATACAACCTGATAGAACATTATGGAATCAGTCCTGATGAAGCTCATCCTTTGTATAAGCTGCATTCCTATTATGAAGGAAATTTTACTTTTAAAAGGACTGAGTATAATTCTATTGTAATTACAGTAATGGATGCTGATGCTCAACTGGCTGCTGATATGGCTAACGAAGTAGCATCCCTGGTCGATACTACTATTTGGGAAATGAAGTTTGTAAGAGCTGAAAAGGCATATGAATATATAAAGATGGGATATGATTCAGTTACAAAAGTCGTTGCAGACCTGAATACCTGTGTTCACAGCTTTAATAAAAAGGGTATAATAAATTATGACCGACAGATTGAGAGATTGACTGAAGCATACGGGAAAGCGATACTTGACCGTAATGAAGCAGCAAAAAGAGATATTGAAAAAGAAATTTACATACTAACTGAGTACTCAAGTGAATTTATCCAATGCTGGGAAAGATATATTGATGAACTGGAACGGTTAACTGATACCCGGTCACAACTAATTCAGATAAAGGCAGAAATGGAGCACCGGGTCCCGAGTGTCTTTATAGTCGACAAAGCATATAAAGCGGATAAGAAAGCATATCCCAAAAAGGCAATTATTGTTGTCATCTCAACACTGTCTGCTTTTATAGTGGCTTTACTTGGATTTTTGTTTTTCGATAATTTCCTGAAACGAATCAGGACTGCTGAATGACCTTTAGCCTGAAATATAATAAGGAGACCTGGCTGACTCTTGGATTCTCCCTGCTGTTTGTTGTTTTAAACGGGTTCCTGATCTCTAAAGAATTTTATTATCTGAATCTGATACCATGGTTTTTGTTAATTATTATAATTGCGTTCTACTCCGTTGACACTATATTGCTGCTTGTTGTTTTTTTTACTCCGCTATCCATTAAACTTTCTGAAATAATAACAGGACTGGAAGCAGATTTGCATATGCCTACAGAACCTCTTCTGGCAGGTATTCTGTTACTGGTTATTTTCAAGTATTTTAAAGGCCGGGGATTTGACAGAAAGATAATGCTTCATCCTGTCAGTATTGCCATATATCTGAACCTGATATGGATATTACTGACAACCATTACCAGTTCCATGTTCCTTGTATCGCTCAAGTTTTTTATTGCAAGGATATGGTTTCTTATTGCTTTTTATTTCCTGGCCACCCAGTTATTCAGATCCTTCGGAAACATAAGAAAGTACCTGTGGCTTTATATTTTATCGATGATGATAATCATCTCAGTGGTTTTTTTCAAGTTATCCATATATGGATTCTTCAACCAGAAAGTTGCACATCTTGTTGTACGTCCGTTTTTCGTAGATCACACCTCGTATGGAGCTATCCTGGCATTTATAACACCGGTGGTTGCAGGTTTTATTTTCTCTGATCCAAAAATAAAAGGTTTATTAAGAATTCTTGTGATAGCCGTTTTTGCTTTCCTGATCATGGCTATCCTTTTTTCATACACGCGTGCTGCATGGGTGAGTCTTCTGGCGGCTCTCGTAATTTTTATTCTGGTAAAGCTGAAAATAAAGTTTTCATTTCTGGCAACAATTGGATTTGTAATATTTCTATTTATTTTTTCATACTGGCAGGAGATAGTTATAAAGCTGGAACAAAACAGGCAGGATTCATCCAAGGAACTTGCCGAACATGTTAAGTCAATATCAAATGTTACAACAGATGCTTCGAATCTGGAAAGACTGAACCGTTGGAGCTGTGCGTGGCGCATGTTCAAAGAAAAACCAGTCTTTGGCTGGGGTCCGGGCACATACATGTTTCAATACGCCCCTTTCCAGATCTCAAGGGAAAGAACTCAAATAAGTACAAATTTTGCGGATCTGGGTAATGCTCATAGTGAATATATAGGCCCGCTGGCTGAATCTGGCTTTTTAGGGACGTTAACTTTTCTGGCAATTATAATTTCAACACTTATAACAGGATTCAGGGTATATAGAACGGCAGAAAATAGGTTTATTAGAACTTTATCTCTGACCCTGTTGTTGGGATTAATCACTTATTATATTCACGGAATGATGAATAACTTTCTTGATACAGATAAAGCCTCCGCTCTGTTCTGGGGTTATACCGCGATGCTGGTCGCGATGGACGTCTATCATAAGTCAACCTCCGACAGTCAGTCGGAGGCAGCTGAACCAAGAACCTTGTCTCAATGAATATCGTGATCAAACCTAGAACTGAGAACCGACAACTATTTTGGCAGAAATTCTATGCCGAGCATAGAAATATCATCGAAGATAGCAGTGTTCCCGGTGAGTATTTTCCGGTCATCAATAATATCTCTGATATTCTGTTCAAGTTTACCGGGATTCGAAAGGAATTTTTCAAGATTTTTAGTACCCCATTCAATGCCGTTTTCGTCAAGCAACTCAACAAGCCCATCGGTGTAGCATAGCATTTTAGTATTATCTTTTACCCTGTATGTTCCTTTATTAATAAAAGGTATATCATCCAGCATACCAATCCCTACACAACCGCTCCCAAGAAGGCTGAGTTTATTCTTTTCTTGTTCGAACAGGAGGGGAGGATTATGCCCGGCATTAATGAATTCGAGATTGTGATTTTCAATATTATATTTTGCAACGAACAGCGTAATGAATTTTTCTCCGTTAGCGCTGCTGTTCACTCTCTCATTAAGCTCTTCGACAAGTTTTTCAAGAACTATCTGTCCTTTAAAAAGAGCACGGAGGTTTGCCTGGAAATTAGACATAAGTATTGCAGCAGACATACCTTTTCCCGATACATCAGCAATGCAGAAACCAAATTCCTTATCATTCAGCCACATACAATCATAATAATCGCCTCCAACTTCATAATGGGGATGGTAGAAAACGGTTATCCGGAATGAATCATGCTTGGGAAGTTTATCCTGGCCGGGCACAAGCATATTCTGCATTTTGGATGCAAGCTCAAGCTCTTTTTTCATAGCTTCCTGGCGCAGACTTTCATTGAAAAGCCGGATATTTTCAATTGCAACAATTATAATGTTAGATATCGTCTGAATAAAATGCAGATGTTTAATGACAGGACTTACACCTTCACCTTCTTCAATATCTCCTATCAGGACAAAGGCAAGAGGT
>JBGPAO010000426.1:0-3417 GCA_041480755.1 Bacteroidia bacterium | reverse complement strand
TATTATCTGCAGTTCGGGCTCATAAAGAGTGAGTTTTTTAAAAGCAGCCCTGTTGATAATAATATTTATTAATATTCACTTTCAAGAAGAAATAAAATGACGAAGCGAAGAGATTTTATAAGGCAAAGTGTTTTCGGGTCAGCAGGCATTGCCATTGGCGGCATGAGATTCACTGCACGGTTATATGGTTCCATTATTGGTTCAAATGACAGGCTTAATGTAGCTGTTATCGGACTGCGCAGCAGGGGAACTGCTCACATTGATGAATGGTGTTATCTGAAAGATTCCCATAATATAATAAAAGATTTATGAAGTATTTTATTTTATTTTATTTGTTATTAAGCTCGCTGGTAACAGTTTCCTGTAAAAAAGGGTCGTTTAAAATTGATAAAAGCGAGATAGGTTCCATTGCAATAGTAATTCCGGATTCGGCAAGCAGCATATCCTCTTTTGCAGCGGCAGAATTAAAAAAGCATCTTGACCTGATCTTTAAGGGAGATATTACAATAACCAGTCTTTCAGCCGATAAAAAATATAAAAAACAAATTTATATCGGCATAAAACCGACTGGTTTCGAGAGGACCCTTAAGCCTGAAGAATCAGTATATGTAATTAATAGAAATCGAATATATATTTTCGGTGATGATGCCGTTAACATTAAATTTTCTGATGAAAATCCGGGAGAATTGCAGAATAAGGTCATGAGTGAAGTCCTTAATCTTTCCTACAACCGCACAGGTACCTTATTTGCTGTATATAATTTTCTCGAAAATGAGTTGGGTGTAAAATGGATAAAGCCAGGAGATGAAGGTATTTTTTATCCGGCACCTCTCTCTGTTACTCTGCCAGAAAAGGATTCTGCCTGGACACCGGCATTATTGCAAAGAAATATCAGGACCGAAATGTTGTCATTTAAGAATCAGATGCTTTATGGTCACTATGCTCCAAAAGATTTTTTATTGACAAAAGATGAATCTGAAAGAAAATATGTGAACTTATTGATCTGGATGAGGAGGATGAGAATGGGAAGAAGCGAAAATTTCCGGTTCGGTCATGCCTATGGCAGTTACTGGGAGAAATATAAACATACTAATCCTGATATTTTTGCCCTTACAAGCAGGGGAGAGAGAAAACCAATGGGGCGTATAGAGAGGGTGAAAATGTGTCCGACAAACTCTGAATTGCCTAAAATTAAAGTTAATGAATGGAAAGATGATCTGCAGAGGAATCCATATCAAAACAGCAAATCCATATCTGGTTGTGAAAACGACTCGGACGGACTTGGTAACGATGAATGGTGTCATTGCGAGAAATGTATGGCTATTGATGTCCGGAAGGAGGGAGAAGAATTGGTAGATTATGTTACCGACAGATACGTACATTTATGGAATGCCATATTGAAAGAAGCCCGGAAGTATAAAAATGATATTATGGTAACCGGTTATGCATATGAGAATATGTTACAGCCGCCAAGAAGAGAAAAGCTTGATGATGGGATCCTGATCGAATTTATTCCAAGGATGGGAGGTAATTTTGAAGTTACTAAGAAACTATACGAAGGCTGGGAAAAGGCAGGTATGAAAAAAATGATGTACAGACCTAATGACCTTTGGTGGGAGTTGGGTATTCCTATGGGACAGGAGGAGAGATTATTTGAAAATTATAAACTTGGAATCAACCATAATGCCATTGGGACTGACTTTGATGCAATTATGGGATATTGGGAAGGAATTTCAGATATTACTTATTATATTTTGGCAAAAGGACATGTTGATCCCCAGTCTTCATTTGAAAAGCTGGAGAACGAGTATTTAAGTTCTTTTGGTGAAGCAAAAGATGAAATTTCGAAATATTACAGGCACTGGAGAAATATATTTAACAATAAAGTAATTCCGGAAGAACTCAGATTAAATAATGGCATTAAAACATATTTTCTTGAATATGGTCTACTGTACAGGCTTACAGAAAGAATTGATGAATTTTATTCCATTGAAGATTTTGATTTGACCGATTCATATTTAAAAAATGCATCCGAAAAGAATATCTCTGAACAAGCCAGGAATTATATCAGAAGAATGCAGATAGCAAATGAAAATTCCAGACTTACTTTTATTTGTTTTATGGCAGGCAAGAGTGGGAATAAAGAGAAGATAACTGCAAGAGCAAAAGAACTTCTCAGTTTCAGGATAAAGAATAAAGACAATGTTGATATAAACTGGAATGTTTTATTTCAGGCGCAGCATTACCAGATGAATGATCAGATTGGTATGAGATATCTGGGATTTTTATCAAAGGATATTAATACAGATGAATTCTGATTAAATTTTTATTGTACTTTTAAATCTTTTAATTTTTTTATTAATGAAGGAAACAATATTTCTTATTTGCTCTATTCTGACATTAAGTGGATCATTGTCAGCTCAAAAATACGAACCAGTTACAGTAAGGGCAGGAATGAGGGTAGTGGATTGCTTTCCTTTTAATGAGAGATACCGATACCCGGAGTTCGTTACCGGCAGGATACAGGTAAAAAGCGGGATTTTTTCAGAACCAAAGCTGAACTATAATTTTCTTAGCGGTGAAATGGAGTATATAAGTAACAGAGATACACTGGCCATTGCCAATAAAAAAGATATCAGGTTTGTTAATGTTGCACAGGATACTTTTTATTATGCCAACGGCTATTTTGTGGAACAATTATGTGGAGGGCCGTTCAAAGTTGTTCTTAAACAATATATAAAACTCAAGGAGACACAGAAGCAGGATTCTTATGGCACAACAAGTGCAGGGGCAGCTATGAATTCATATGGCTCCTTACCCACTAACGGGAATTTTTACAAACTAACTGCAAATACAGACTTTCTGCTGCAGAGAACACTTGAGTATTATCTGTCCGATCAGTCAGGAGGATTTGTTCAGTTCACTAAAAAGAATGTCATGCAACTCTTGCCGCAGTATGAGGCCGCAATAAAAGCTTACCTGAAATCCAACAAGATCAACTTCGAAAAACGTGATGATCTGATCAGATTAGCTGGCTATTTATCTGCTCTCTGAACTGACAGCCAATTAATTTAAATGCTTTTAATCAGTTGGATACAAGCTTCAGATTCCAATTCCATTATCGGCCACACTTGGTTTCTATTGACTGATTTTAATGTTTCCTAATGCATACCAGCCATCGTCAGTTTTTCCCTTGTTTGCAATAGGGATTGTATGCTCTATCGAATTATGAAAAACCACGCCCATTTCGAGAGTGTAGTCACCAGCAGGAATATCAGCAGGTAGTTTATAATTGACAGTAATGTTTGTTTCCCCTGGCAGCCATCCTCTGATCGATTGGTCAGTTATCGCTATTCCGTAAATAATCTTATTCTTATCATTCAATCTGAAAGCAATGCGGTGATCGCGATATGGAGG
>JBGPAO010000425.1:0-3418 GCA_041480755.1 Bacteroidia bacterium | reverse complement strand
CGAAAATCAGCCGGAGACCTTATCAATGAGGTTGTCTGCAGGGGAAGATAAATACATTGAATATATATATACAATCTCTCCCGGTGAGTACATGGTTGGTTTTGATATAAGTTTCCATAATATGAATGAAGTCCTGTCGACTGTGACAGAATACCTGGATTTTAACTGGGAAATGTATGTGCCCGGATTTGAGCTGGGAAGGGTGAATGAGATGGCTTATACTACGGTCTTACTGAGGCATTACCAGGCTGAGGTTGAGAGGTTCAATCCAAAGACCAAAAAAGATGTCACTGAAAAGGATATTACCACGAGGATTCAATGGATAGCCAGCAAGCAACAGTTTTTTTCCACAGTGTTAATCGCTAAGGACTATTTTTCAAATGCGTACCTGATCTCAACAAAGCTTGGTATTGAGAACAAATTCCTGAAAACATTTTCAGCTAAAATCGGAATGCCATATGAACAGAAGCCTGATTATACTTTGCAGATGTCAATGTACATGGGACCGAATCATGTCACAACACTCAAAAAATACGGAAATGAACTCCAGGAACTTGTAAATCTTGGGGGTCTTATGAGCAGGGTGATCAGCCGGTACCTGATAATACCCATTTTCAATTTTCTGAACAGGTTTATAAGGAATTACGGTCTCATTATTCTTCTGCTGACCGTGATAATAAAAATCATTTTGTTACCTCTTACTTACCGTTCTTATTTATCCATGGCTAAAATGAAAGTCCTTAAGCCTGAGATTGATAAGATAAATGAAAAGATCCCAAAGGAAAAAGCTATGGAACGGCAGCAGGCGACTATGGCTTTATACAAGAAAGCTGGTGTAAGCCCGATGGGAGGGTGTTTGCCGATGCTGTTACAGATGCCTATTTTGATTTCGATGTTCCGTTTTTTCCCGGCATCAATAGAGCTCCGTCAGGAGTCCTTCTTATGGGCCCATGACCTTTCAACTTATGATTCTATACTTAATCTGCCATTTACTATCCCGATGTACGGTGATCATGTTAGTCTTTTTACAATCCTCATGACTGTATCTACAATTCTTACCACGCGACTCAGTCAGCAGTCCACTGCATCATCCCAGCAGATGCCCGGAATGAAGAGTATGATGTATGTCATGCCGGTCATGTTCATGTTCATTCTGAATAATTTCTCTTCCGCTCTGACCTATTATTATTTTCTGGCGAATGTTTTTACATTCGTACAGAATTACATTTTCAAGTTTTTCATAGATGATGAATCACTCCACAAAAAGATGCAGGAGAACAAAGCCAAAACGGTCAAAAAATCAGGATTTCAGAAGCGGTTGGAAGATATGGCCAGGAAGAGGGGATACAATCCCCCGAAGAGATAAGGCAGAATAGAGTATGACAATATCGAAATAGCGAAAGACGAAAGACGAAATAAATTCGAAACGGCGAAATATTAAAAAAAGAAACAGCAGGGATTAATTTTGTGAATAAATCTTATACTGGAGTTCATTTAGCCATTTGTCGATTTTGACTGCATCATTATTGTTATTTGTGCAATCTTCTATATCACTCATTGAGCTTAGCAGGATTGTCTTATCACGATAAAAAGCGCTGAATGAAATTCCTCCAAAATCAGCCCTTTGCTGGTCCTCACATTTTATTTTTCCTCGAGAGGCAGATGGAATAAGATTAATGTAATGTTCCAGTTCTTTCCGGTCGACTTTATATAGCGCACTATCAAAACTGGCATTGCCGTATTTTATATCATTTTCATTAATCTGGATTATCGAATCAGTATTGGTATTTGCCAGGACATTACCGTTCCTGTCAATTACCCAGTGTGAATACTGGAATCCCCATGCATAATTGATCGCACAATATTCGAAATATAAAATCTGGTCATCTAATTTTATCCGGTCATCCTTGTCACAGGCGAATAAAACCGACAGAGCAACTATAGCTGCAAAAGTTTTCATGACGTTCATTTGACCAGATATGTTTTTAACCATGGAAGGCTTTTCCCTGGTACTACAAAGATGATTTCATTATTAAAAGGGTTGCGCGATGATTATTCGATGAATTTCTTCCTCATCGCCACCATCCTGATAGCCACGATGGCTGCTTCGACACCTTTGTTCCCGTGTTTTCCGCCGGCACGCTCCCTGGCCTGTTCAATGTTTTTTGTGGTTAGTATTCCGAAAATGAAGGGAATAGGGCACCTGAGGTTAAGTTCTGTGATCCCGTGAGTCACTGACTGGCAAATGAAATCGAAATGACGGGTCTCACCCTGGATAACACAACCCAGGCAGATCACTGCATCAGGGTTCATTTTTTCGGCAAGAAGCTTTGCAGCATATGGTATCTCGAAACTTCCCGGGACATGTTCTATAATGATATTGTCCTCTGCTGTGCCTGATTTCAGCAATACATCGTAAGCGCCTTTCAGAAGTGATTCAGTAATCTCCTTGTTCCATTCAGAAACCACGATTGCAAATCTCATAGTCTTTGATGATGGCACACTGGAAGTATCGTACTCCGACAGATTTTTAAGATTTGTTGCCATAACAGGGAAGTAATATTAATGATATTCTTAGGGTCTCGCAGGTTGGTTTCAGGAAACCGGATTAATTATTCACCCAGTTCAACCTGCAGTCTGGCAATATATTTGTCTATGCTGTTATTTCTTGCGTAGTCAGGAAATTCTGATTTGATCTTTGTATAAAGATCCAACGCCTTGCTGTATTCCTGCAGATGCTCATAAACCTGGGCAGCTTTCATCAGATATATAGGAGTTGTAAAATTATTTTTGCTTTTTCCGGCAGCCCTGAGGTAATAATTAACGCCTTTCTCCATATCTCCAAGCTCAACATATGCATCACCCTTAGCACCTTCTGCAACAGGCGCAACCATTTTGTCCCGTGACCTGAATTTTTTCAGGTAATTCAGTGCATCTTCGTACTCGCCGAGTCTGAGGTAACAGATGCCAGCATAATACTGAGACAGGTTCGCAGCTTTGGTTAATCCGTAATCCTCAATTATTTCGATGAATCCGGAATAGTTACCATCCCCGTATAATGCAAGATTGAATGAATCCGTTTCGAAATATTGTTCGGCGACAAACATTTGTGACCGGGCTTCATTATCTCTGGGTGTGAGGTAAAACTTTTTTACTCCAAGAAAAATAGCTGTAAGTGCCAGCAGAACCGTTACAGCTCTTATTATTGATTTCTGGTTCTCTTCGATAAACCGCTCGGTCCGGGTTAATGCACTTTCAACGTTTTCACCGAGATCAGGTCCTTGCTTCTTCTTTGCCATCATGTTGATTAATGTAATAGGATTCAGAAAAACTTCGCAAATGTAGTTTTTTTGGGATTAATAGAAAAATATTTGCTTCCGAATTCTTTTTTCTAACTTTGTTTGTTGTTCATTTAAGT
>JBGPAO010000424.1:0-3421 GCA_041480755.1 Bacteroidia bacterium | reverse complement strand
TGTACCTTGTACCCTGCACCTTGTACCCTGTACCTTGTACCCTGTACCCTGTACCTCGTACCCTCTTTTATCCCAGAATTACTTTCACTTCATTGTCTTCTTTTGCCAGAGAGAACGGTACCGTTTTTCCTTTGATCTTTTGTCCGTTTAGTGTCAGCTCCTTAACTCCACAAGAAACTTTGGATGGATTATGGATCAGGATCCTGAAAGTTTTATTTCTGAATCTGCGAATGATCTTAAGGTCATCCCAATCCTCCGGGATACATGGATCGATTAACAGGCCGTTGTAATCAGGACGGATCCCAAGTATATACTGCGTTATTGCATAAAAATTCCAGGCAGCAGTTCCTGTTAACCATGAATTTTTTGCTTCCCCGGGTCTGAATGCATCCTTGCCCGCTATCATCTGTGAATAGACATATGGTTCGGTCTTATGCAAGTCGCTTATATCCTCTGAGTAGGGGGGTGATATTTTCCTGTAATATTCAAAAGCCTGATTTCCATTCTTAAGTACCGTTTCAGCAATCATGATCCATGGATTATTGTGGCAGAATATCCCCGCGTTTTCTTTATAACCGGCGGGGTAGGAGGTAATTTCTCCCATATGTACAAGATATTCGGAAAAAGCCGGATTATTTAGTACTATTCCATATTTGCAATCCAGGAACTTTTTAACAGAATCAAGAGCTATTCTGGCACGACCATCTCCAGAACCGATGCCTGCCATTACACAGAAACCCTGCGATTCAATGAAAATCTTACCCTCCTTGTTCTCCTTTGATCCGATTTTGCGTCCGAAATGATCATATGCTCTTACAAACCATTCACCATCCCATCCATAACGGTCAATTGATTTGATCATTTTCTGAATATGCCTCTCAGCTTCTTCAGCTTCAGAATGTTTGCCGATAAGTTTGCATAATTCTGTATAATCCCCTCCATACAGCACAAACATGCCTGCAATCATAACCGATTCAGCTCTTCCACCTTCCTTATTCTCAGTTGTCTGAAATGATTCATCAGGATTTGTTGAAAAACAGTTCAGGTTCAGGCAGTCATTCCAGTCAGCCCTTCCGATCAGGGCCAATCCGTGTTCACCAATATTATTGACTACATGGTTGAATGACCGTTTGAGATGTTCAAAAAGTGTAGCTGTATCATCCGGATTATTGTCAAAAGGAACACTGATGTCAAGAATTCCGAAATCGCCTGTCTCCTTAATATAATTTATTGTACCAAAAATAAGCCATAGAGGATCGTCATTAAAATTTCCGCCAATATCAGCATTACCTTTCTTTGTTAAAGGCTGATACTGGTGGTAGGCTCCTCCATCAGCAAACTGGGTGGATGCCAGATCAATAATTCTCTGCCTGGCTTCTCCGGGCATCATATGAACATATCCGACCAGATCCTGGTTGGAATCCCTGAATCCAATTCCCCTGCCAATTCCCGATTCAAATAATGATGCGCTTCTTGACATGTGATACGTAACCACACACTGGTACTGGTTCCAGATATTGACCATCCTGTCGAGCTTTTCATCATGTGATTTTACAGAATAATTTGACAATATATCCTCCCACCACTTTTGCAGTTCAATAAATTCTTTTTGGACGGCTCCAGGTGATCCAATTCTCCGGATCATTTCCTTGGCTTTTTCTTTATTAATTATCCCCGGGGATTCCCATTTATCCTCAGCATTATTTTCAACATACCCGAGCACAAAGACCAGTTGCTTTTCGGCATGAGCTTCAAGTATTATTTCCAGGTGATGAGATGCGACAGGAGACCATCCGTGGGCTTCGGAGTTTTTTAATTTGTTATTAATGACTCCATCAGGATTCCCGGCATGATTATACAGACCGGTGAAAGTATCGCGATCTGTTTCAAAGCCTGAAATCTTTTCATTAACCCAATAAAAAGCATAATGATTCCTGCGCTCCCTGTATTCTGTTTTGTGGTAAATAGCCGAACCATTAATTTCAACTTCGCCTGTGGAGAAATTCCTCTGGAAGTTAGTCATATCATCAAGGGCATTCCACAGGCACCATTCAACAAATGAAAAAAGACTGAACTTTTTAGGTTTGTTACTATTATTCCTGAGTGTCACCAATTGGACTTCCCCAGTAAAATTTAAGGGAACGAATGACAATATATCTGCACTCAGGTTGTCCTTTATTCCACTGATCCGGGTATATCCCATCCCATGCCTGCATTCATAATGATCCAGCGGTGCCATAACCGGCTTCCACGACGGCGACCATATATTACCATTTTCATTTATATAGAAATATTTTCCGTTTATATCCGGAGGAAGGTTGTTGTACCGGTAGCGCGTAATTCTGCGCAAACGGGCATCTTTATAAAAGCTATACCCTCCGGCCGTATTTGAAATTATTGAAAAGAAGTCTTTATTCCCAAGGTAATTGATCCAGGGATATGGGGTCATTGGAGTAATGATAACATACTCCTTTCTCTGATCATCGAAGTATCCGTATTTCATTTATCTTTTTTTTAAAATTATTCTTTTATTTCAAATCATGAAACGGTACCTTTGAATTTCTAATTAAAAATCTTCTTATGGCAATAAATTATGAGGTCAGATATGCAACTAATCCGGTTGATTTCAAGAGTTATGATACTGAAAGGATCAGGAACCAGTTCCTTATCAGGGAGATTATGAACCCGGGAAAGATAAAGATGGTTTATTCTCATTACGATCGGTTAATAGTTGGTGGAGCTGTACCTTCAGGAGCTCCATTGATGCTTGAGCAAATAGATCCTCTAAAAGCTGAGTATTTTCTCCAGAGGCGGGAGATAGGTATTATTAATGTTGGAAATAAAGGAATTATAGAAGTGGATGGAGAATCATATGAACTTGAGTTTAAGGAAGGGATATATATCGGGCGTGAAAACAAAAAGGTCGTTTTTAAGTCAGCAGATAAAGATAAACCGGCACATTTTTATTTCAATTCTGCACCGGCACATAAAAAATTTCCTGTCAAAAAAGTCGGATTATCTGATGCACAGGTGGCTGAACCTGGTTCCCTTGAGACATCTAATGCGCGCAGGATAAATAAATTATTGGTGCAGGGTGTTATTGATACCTGCCAGGTTCAGATGGGGATTACTGAGCTGAAAACAGGTAGTGTGTGGAATACAATGCCTGCCCATGTACATTCACGCAGGATGGAAGCATATTTTTATTTTAATGTACCCGAGGGACAGGCAATATGCCATTATATGGGAGAACCTCATGAGACAAGGCATATATGGATGGCAAATGAAGAGGCGGTACTGTCACCACCATGGTCAATTCATTCCGCTGCAGGAACCTGCAGCTATTCATTTATCTGGGGAATGGCAGGCGAAAACCTTGATTACTCAGATATGGACTGGGCAAAGCCCGAGGAACTTAAAT
>JBGPAO010000423.1:0-3424 GCA_041480755.1 Bacteroidia bacterium | reverse complement strand
TACATCTTGAAATTTATGCCTTGAATCCAAGCTTAATGAATTTATTAAGCTTCGTGGCATCCCTTCCCAGTTCTCATACTTTTCCAGCTCTTCATTCAGAAAATCCCGGGTTGCCCGGACCGTCTCAATGAGTGCAATGGGATTGTCATGCCTAATTCGCAAAGGCTTTACCTATTCTGAGATATTTGCCATTAACCAATATTTTCATGAAGCGGAAAGCAGGCAATTGAACAAGGATGAATCTGGTAAATTCCGTCGTTCAGAATCTGAACAACGGGAAGAAAAGCCCATCCAGAAGACTGCAAAGGCAACAGGTGTAAGCACAGATACCGTTTCAAAGATCAACCAGATAATGGAAGCTGAATCAAAACAGAACAATCCCCTCTCAATAAGTTATTAACAACTTTCCGGGAGTAGTATTTTCACCGAAAGCCTTATGAACAGGACAAATCCTGTTGTTACTCACTAAAACAA
The DNA here is from genome assembly GCA_041480755.1 of Bacteroidia bacterium. Lineage (GTDB taxonomy): Bacteria > Bacteroidota > Bacteroidia > Bacteroidales > SM23-62 > LJUQ01. The sequence goes on along the minus strand of JBGPAO010000423.1, from coordinate 2,950 downwards.
ATTCAAAGTAACACAAAGTAAAATTTTTCAACATCACTATTCAAATTTCAGGAAAAACATAATTTGTTCAGGTCGCTAATGATAATAGTTTGGATAAATGAGGTGCATTGATCCTTTTTCTGGTTCAGGCGGTATGTTAAAACAACCCAAATAAAGACAGGTATATTTTGAAGGGAAAAAAATACTCAGAACAATTTATATTTTAAAGATAAATGGCAAAGTCATGAGAGAAAAAGAATTCGCCAAAACGTTGACCGAGTTACTGACGCCGGTCGTGCAGCAGTCAATCAAAGAATCCATTCGGGAAAGCCTGGATGATATGCTGAAAGAGGGGAAAATCCAGCCTCCGGAAAAATCAGACCTAATGTTCATAGATGAAACGGCTCAACTTATAGGCATGAAAAAGTCCAGCCTGTACACCAACCTTTGCCGCGGAGTAGGACACCCTCCCGGAACCAGGCAGGGAAAACGATGGTATTTTTCCAGACGTGAAGTCATGGCATGGATCCAGACCGGTCGCAAAAAATAAGGATATCCAGAAAATGAAACCAGGGAAAATCAAAAATATTATACCCCGTCCCCAATGTGAAGCAGCGGTTCCCTGGCCGCTTTTGGCATATTGGGGGACGGGGTTAATTATGAAATGGAATCAATCAAAAATATATTAAAAGAGTTGCTGCAAGATCCGGATCAGCTTACACCTGGTCAGGCCCAGTTTGTGAAGAGTGTAGAGAGATACTACAAGCGGCATAAAGCGATCAGCGACAAACAGTTTGAAACATTAAAAAACATAGGCAAGGAAATAAAAACAAAAATCCCGGAGTCATTGGGCTGTAACCCTATCCGGGATTAAATATTTTTCAAGAAGATACGATGACAAAGATACGAAAAAATAATCAAACTTCAAGCACGTTCGGAATAGTTTATTCTGCAATCCTTTGTTCTGAACTTTCTATCTCCGCCAAGGGTGTTTATGCTATCCTGACTAAATATGCAGACAAATCCAGATATTGCTATCCTTCATTATCGTTAATCCAGGAAAATGCCAAAGTTGATATAAAGACTTTACATAAGTATATCCGGGAACTTGAAGCAGCAAATGTGATAGAGGTTATACGAAAGAAAGGCCAGGTTAACCATTATAGACTCATAGAACCAGTACTGCCAGACGGTACTGTCTTAGAAAAACCAATACCAAATATTGGTACTACTTCAGAAAAACCAATACCAAATATTGGTACTACTTCAGAAAAACCAATACCAAATATTGGTACTACACCAGTACCAAATATTGGTACTACCACCAGTACCAAAAAACGGTACACTAACAATACCAGTATTAACAATACCATAGAACAGGAGTATGAATCCTTCATCCAGCTTTTTAATCGGATAACTGGAAGAAAATACAAAGGTACCGATAAAGACAAGGGGCAATTTAACGCAAGGATTAAAGCAGGTGCAACCCTTGCAGATTTTGAGCTGGCAATAAAAGCAGCTAAGGCCGATGATTATCTGAGTGAGCACATGAAGTACTTAACTCCAGAATACATAACCAGACCAGGTAAGTTTGACCAATGGTTGCAGGAGGGTAAATTCAAAAAGGAGGTGAAATTTGAACCACACAAACAAGGATCTTGACCAGGAGCTTCCAAAATCAATAGAAATTGAGCGAGCCGTAATCGGCGCAATTCTTATTGAGGGTGAACTATTCAAACAAATTGAATTGAGGCCTGAAGATTTTTATCTGGATCAGCACCGGGATCTGTGGAGGGTCTTATCGGCAATTGATAACCAGGGTAAAAAGATAGATCCATTCATGGTCAGGGAATACACAAAGGACTTTGATCCATTATTCCTGACTCAATTAATTGGCGGTGGATCCACCGCCATTAACCTGGATGAATATGTGGAGGTAATAAAACGATACAGGGCACAAAGGGAGCTGATCACGCTGGGATATGAACTGTATAAAAAATCATATAGTGAAGATCCTTATGACCTAATAACCAGTACGACCGTGCAATTAGTGAATATTGCAAATGATAACCTGGGGGATGAATCAAACCATATTGGCAGGTTTGCTGAAAAACAGATGAATAATGTTGAGCGGCTTTATGTCAAAAAAGATGTCCAGCATGGATTAAGAACAGGATTTATAAATCTTGACGATATAACCGGGGGCTTCGATCCGGGACTGATTATCATTGCCGGCAGACCGTCTATGGGAAAGAGTTGTTTCGCTTTACAACTGGCAAAACATTGGACTATTGATAATAATAAACCTGGCGCCATATTTTCAATGGAAATGGCAGGTGAAATAATCTGCAGATGGCTTGAATCACAAATGACAGGAATTGAAAGTAAGAACATAAAAGAGGGTCACCTCAGTGAAGATCAATTTAATGAGATAACAAATGCCTATTACAAGATCAAATCTTCACCACTTTACATTCACGACAGCTCAGGGTATAATATTATTTCATTGCGCTCAAAAGCTTTGAAATTAAAACAGCGGTATGATATCCGATATTTAATTCTGGATTATATACAACTGTTATCAGGTATTGAATCCAGAGGTAAGGTAAAGAACCGTGAAAATGAAGTATCTGAAATATCCAGGTATCTAAAGAGCCTATCGAAAGAGCTTAATATTCCCATTTTCGCCTTATGCCAGCTTAACCGAAACCTAACAGCAAGGTCTGACAGGACCCCGCAACTTAGTGATTTAAGAGAGTCCGGGGCAATCGAACAGGACGCCGACACAGTAATATTCATTCACCGGCCAGAATATTATTGTATCGATACCATTGGGGAGGAAAGCACGAAAGGAATATCTTTCCTAATAGTGGCAAAACAACGGGATGGGAAAACCGATACAGCCCGGGTATTTTTTAAGCCGGAAATATTGAGCTTTTTAAACAAATTTCCAGATAAAGAAACGCCATTT
>JBGPAO010000422.1:0-3443 GCA_041480755.1 Bacteroidia bacterium | reverse complement strand
AAGATCCCTGCAGCATGGTTTTCACTCGACAATGGGGATAATGACCCGGTAGATTTTTTAAGCTATATAATTTCAGGAATTCAAAGTATTCATACAGCTTTTGGGCAAGGCGCCCTCAAGCTGTTAAATTCTCCCAATACTCCATCTTGCGAATCAATTGCCAGCCTGTTGATCAACGAAATACTCAATATCAATCAAAACTTTTTATTAGTACTCGACGATTTTCATTTGATTAAGAATGACGAGGTATTAAAATTAGTAACCTATTTATTAGAGCATATTCCCGGTAATATCCATATTGTAATCCTGACCCGTTCTGACCCGTCACTATCACTTTCAAGGTTAAGAAGTCAACATCAATTGCTTGAGTTACGTTCATCAGACCTGAGTTTTTCGGCAAATGATATTACCGTATTGTTCAATAAAAAACTGAAATTAGGTTTATCTATTGGCGATGTTTATTCTCTTGAAACAAAAACAGAAGGCTGGATTGCAGGATTGCAACTAACAGCTTTGTCGATGCAGGGTCGTGAAAACATTACAGAATTTATTCAGGATTTAAAAGGAGATAACCGCTACATCATGGATTACCTGATGGAGGAGGTACTAAAGATCCAAACCGATGACATCAAGGAATTTTTACTGCAGACATCAATACTGGAGCAAATGTCAGCTCCTTTATGCAATGCTGTATTAAACAGAAATGACAGCCAGTTTATTCTTGAAACGCTGGAAAAAAATAACATGTTTGTTATTCCACTGGATGAGGAGAGAAACTGGTACAGGTATCATCACCTGTTTGCAGAGTTATTAAAGCAAAGACTTCATTTAAGAGAAAAAACAGGCATTATTGAACTTCATAATACAGCAAGTGAGTGGTTTAAGAATAATGCCATGCCTTTATTCGCAATTGAACATGCAATAGTGACAGAAAATTTCGAAAAAGGCATACAGATTATTGGAGAAATAGTAGAGACAATGTGGAAAAACGGACAGCATGCTGCTATTATGAAATATGGTGATATCCTGCCTGATGAAATCATTAAAATGAATGCGGATTTTTGTTTGTACTATGCATGGATATTGATTATCGCCGGTCAGATTCAGAAAGCCGAACCTTTTCTGGTAAGTGCCGAAAATATTACAAAGAAGATAATTAATGATAAAAATTCATCAGAAGAAGATGTTCAATTTTATAAGAAGCTGTCAGGAAAAATATCCGTTGCATTTGCATACCTCTTTTCAGTAAAACCAGACCCGGAAAAAACTTTTAGCTATGGGGAAGCAGCTATTGAAAACCTCCCGGAAGATGATCCATTGTGGTATAGCTGGGGATGGTACTCAATTGGTATTGCAGAGTTGTTTCGTGAAAACTTCAAGAAATGTATTAGTGCTTTTGAAAATGCACTGGAGTATGGTAAGAAATCCGGAAACGTTTATCTTATATCTACCATTGCAAGCAGGTTGTCTCCCATTGAGGTAAGGATGGGACTTTATACATCCTCCTATAAAAGGTGCTCCGACCTTATAAACTTTATGAATGAAAGCGGGTATTCCCAAATTACAAAATCGGAGAGCACATATGCCGGGGTTTATTCAATGATGGCAGGTATAGAATCTATGCGGACAGATTTCGATTATGCTCTCGAAAACATTAAAACTGCCTATAGCTTATCGAAAAAAGAATCAAATAATACTATTAAAGTGCATGTCATAGTTATGTATGCTTTTATTTTATACGGTCGTGGAGATGTTGCAGGGGCTAAAATGATGATAAATGAGGCGGATGATATTCTGAAACTCAATGTTATATTTCCCAACACTATGGGCTTATATATTGCCATGAAGGGATTCTTGCTGATTAAACAGGATGAACTTGAAAAAGCCAATCATTTTTTTAAGGGATATGGATTAGATTTTGATAAAAAAATATCTTATTTAGATGAACTTGGATATTATCCCTATGCTCTTTTATTAATAATTCAGGAGAAATATGAGGAGGCTGAGATAATTCTGTCAAAATTATTGAAACTGGCTCAAGCTGCAAATAAAATTGAGAGAATAATTGAGACTAAAGTCATATATGCTGTTTTGAATAATGCCAACGGGGACAAAGCAAAAGCCTTAATAAACCTGGTTGAAGCTTTGGAGGCTGCTGCTAATGAAAATATATTGATGCCTTTTATCCTTTATTATTCCGGTATAAGCGATTTACCAAAAGAAGTTTACAAAATACAGGCAACTACAAAAACAAAAATCCCTGGGAAGTTAATCGACAAGCTTAAACTTGCTCTGGAAAAGAGAGAAAAATTTATTAAAACTAATTTAGAATCCGTGTTAAGCGACCGCGAGCTCGACACACTGAAACTAATTGCCGAAAATTTATCGAACCAGGAAATAGCCGATAAATTGTTTATTTCATTAAATACCGCTAAAACGCATGTCAGGAATATTCTTCTGAAACTAGAAGTTGAAAACCGCTCACAAGCTGTAAACAAGGCAAAAGAACAAGGCATAATCTAATTCCGCACTCCTATAATATTCCTTTTATTACGTAAAATCATCCTCTCAAATCATCCTCAGGGATGATTTTTTTTTGATGGGTATACCCGACTTTTGACAAAGAATTTATTGCCAAAAAACATGAAAGGTAAAACGAAAATAAAAGTCCGGGAACATCTTGATAAAAAATGGAAAAAATCCTTTGAAGGTTTTGAAATCAGTTACGAAGGGGACAATACAATACTTACAGGAAACATTAAGGACGAATCTCATTTACATGGGATTTTAAATCAAATCAGGGATCTGAACCTCAAACTTATATCCGTTAATCCAGCGGAAGATTAACAAATAAGCAAGTATTTAATAATTTAAAAGCGTACAAATATGAAAAAGCTCTGTTTAACAGCACTTCTGATAGTCATGTTCACCACAATGGCTTTTAGTCAAAATCTTACACAAACTGTTAGAGGTGCCGTGATTGATACGGACAGTAAATTACCCTTAATAGGTGTAACTGTGGTAATAATTGGTACAGATCCGGTAATCGGCACAATAAGCGATTTAACCGGCAATTTTAAATTTAAAAATATTCCAATAGGCAGAATTGCATTACAAGTATCGTACATTGGTTATGAATCCAAAACCATTCCGGATATTGTAGTAAACTCAGGTAAAGAGGAAGTCCTGGATATCGCCCTGCAGGAATCTGTTGTAAAAATGGATGAAGTAGTCGTTAAGGCATACAAGAAAGGCGAAGCGGTTAACAATATGGCGATGATTAGCGCCCGCTCCATTTCGCCGGAAGAAACAAATCGTTTTGCCGGAGGTTATAACGATCCTTCACATATTCTTTCGAATTTTGCCGGGGTATCGCAAACCGTGAGTGGAAACAACGACATTATTGTCAGGGGCAATTCACCTAAATATATACAATGGCGGTT
>JBGPAO010000421.1:0-3473 GCA_041480755.1 Bacteroidia bacterium | reverse complement strand
TTATATTTCCAGGGACATAAAAAAGCCCATGGGAGTTCTTATCTCCCAGTCAGGAGAAAGTTCTGAAACCCTCTGGTGCAGGGAACTTTTTAAAGAATATATTGGCATAACAAATGAAGCCCAGAGTACATTGGCCAGATCCAGGAATGTTAAAGAACTCATCCTGCTTAATGCAGGCAGGGAGGATTATTCTTCAACAAAAACATACATTAATACCCTTGTCGTTCTTTACAATGGGTTTGGAATAGACATCAGGCCTGCACTGGAGAATCTTGATGCAGGTATCGAGATGTACCGCGAATGGGGTGAAAAAACCGCCGTTGAACTTGCCGGTCTTTTCAGGAATGAAAAAATCAATGGGATCTGTTTTGTAGGTAGCGGGCCGAACATTGCGACCTCATGCCAGGCTGCACTTACTTTTAGTGAAACAACAAAACTGTCAGCATCCGGAATTCCCCTCTCACAATATGATCATGGCCAGAAAGAATCTTCGCCCGGCAGCCTGATTTTTATGCTCCAGTCAGAGGACCCATCAAAGAAAAGAGCTGAACGGCTGGCAGAAACATTATCATATACCGGGACACAGGTCATTCCTGTTGAAGAATTATCACTTCCGGGATTATTATCACCTTTTTCTTTAATCGTAAGAATTAATTTTCTGTCCTGTTATCTTGCCATCGAGCTCGGTGTCAAACGCACCTTTGATATCGGACGGAAAATTACAAAAGTGGAATAAAGAAGAATTGAATTCTGAATTCTGAATTCTGAATTGAAATCTTTTATATTAATCCTAATGATTTCTTTACAAACTAAAAAATTATAAACTTTAAACCTTAAACCTTGTCCCGATGAATATCGGGATCTAACTTTAAACTTTAATCCATCATCTATGTCACATTTTTTCAGAATTCTGGTTTCAGTTGGTCTTCTAGTGATAACGGTCCAATCAGGGTTTGCACAGAAAAAGCTGCTGACTTATGAGCAGGTATATGGAAGGGGCGGACCGCGACTGATCCAATCAATCCCCTCACCCTTTAAATGGCTTGACGATTATTATTACCTTATCAAAAAGCGGTTAGATGGAAATCCTGTCTTTATGAAAGTGGATGCCTTAACCGGTAAGGAGAGTCTGTATGTTGATTTTTCTCCATATAAAAAATATCTGCCTGAGGATTTCGATTTTGCTGGCATACCATTTCATTCTGCGGATTATACTAAATTCATTTTCATTGCGAATAACGACCTGTTCCTGTTTAATTCCATGACCAATGAATTTAAACAAATCACAGATAATCCATCTGAAGAAAAGAATCCAACCTTTTCACCTGATGAAAACAAAATTGCATTTACCCGTGAAAACGAATTATATATTATTGATCTGATTGCCGGGAAGGAAATCCGTCTAACCTTTGATGGTGCTGAATTGATATATAATGGATGGGCATCATGGGTGTATTATGAAGAAATACTGGGCCGTTCATCCCGGTACCGTGCATTCTGGTGGTCACCGGACAGTAAAATGATTGCCTTCCTGAGATTTGATGATTCGCCTGTACCGGTATTTCCATTGTTCAGAGCTGAAGGGGTACATGGTGAACTGGAAATGACACGTTATCCTGAACCCGGTGATCCAAATCCGCTGGTGAAGCTGGGTGTTATCCATCTGGAATCAGGAAAAATCGTATGGCTTGATGATACGCAAAAAGAAGATCACTACGTTGCATGGCCATTCTGGTCTCCGGATTCCAGAACACTTGTGTTTCAGTCATTAAACCGGGATCAGAATGATATGAGGTTCATTGCAGCCGACCCTTATTCGGGTGAAAGCAAAGAAATATATAATGAACACCAGGACAGCTGGGTGGATTTTTTTGAGGATATATATGTATTCAAAGATGGAAGCGGATTCCTGATCAGGAGTGACAAATCGGGCTGGAGAAATCTTTATTATTGCGGGTTTGACGGCAATCTGATCAGTCAGATTACTTCTTTTGACTGGCAGGTCAAATCCATTGAATGTGTAAATGAGAAAACAAAGACAGTTTATTTTCTCGGGACTGGAGGGACCTCAACAGAAACTCATCTGTTCAGTATCAGGTTAAATGGCACAAAACTAAAAAAAATGACTTCTTTGAAAGGAACTCACAAAACCTTATTTTCACCACAGGGAAAGCTGTTTTATGATGAGTACAGCAATATCAATACTCCGGAAAAACATGAAATCTTCAATGCATATGGCAAATCTGTGCATTTTGTCGGGGATTCAAAACTCCCTGCCATGGATGATTACAACATGGGGAAATCAGAGTTATTTACTATCCCGATAAAAGACGGATATGCTCTGCCCGCTTCCTGGATCCTGCCGCCGGATTTCAACGAGAATACTCGATACCCTGTAATCATCAGTATTTATGGAGGACCTGAATCGCCCGAGGTCGCAAACAGTTATCCACCGAAATTATCCGGTTACTATCTGTCGCAAAATGGAATAATTGTGATATCAATTGATCATCGCGGATCAGGTCATTTCGGAAAAAATGGGAGCAGCCAGATGCATCGCAATCTGGGAAAGTGGGAAATGAATGACTATATTGAAGCTGTCAAATGGCTGGAATCCAAAAAGTTTATTAATGGGGATAAAATAGGGATCACCGGCGGAAGTTATGGAGGTTTTACAACCTGTATGGCACTTACATTTGGAGCAGATTATTTTAATTATGGTATTGCAAACTATTCTGTTACTGACTGGCATCTGTACGATAATGTATATACCGAAAGGTATATGGACACGCCGGACCAAAATCCGGAGGGGTATGAGTTCGGATCTACATTAACCCATGCTGCAAATTATAAGGGAAAACTACTGATTACTCACGGCACCATAGATGATAATGTCCATATGCAGAACTCCATTCAGCTTATCGATAAACTTCAGGACCAGGGCAAAGATTTTGAGATGATGCTTTATCCGGGTGAGAGGCACGGCTGGGGCGGCCCGAAAAGAGACCATCTTTCAAAACTTACATTAAAGTTCTGGTTCGAGAATCTTCTGGAGAAAGAATTTGTTGAAGAATAAAGTACAAGGTGAAAGTTAGTGAGGCTGATATTTCGCCGGTCAAATGTTTTTAATTTTTACAGGATAGATGCGAGAAATTTTGTATCTTGTTTACATAATTTCTCAGGGCTTAAATAACAATTAGCAACATGGCTGTACAAACTTCTGCTAACGTAAGCCGGTATCTTAATGATTTCAAACCGGCCAATAAGGACATCGCCAGTTTGATCATGAATCTCGCCCTTGAAGTCAATCCTGAGTTTGACTGTGAAATAAAATGGGATCAGATTACATTCACTTTGAACCAGAACTGGCATCACTGGATATTTTCTGTTTCTGAATTAAGACAGGGAGTAACAGTCAGTTTTCACAAAGGTGCACTTCTTAAAGATCCCCGGAAAATATTTAAAGACACCGG
>JBGPAO010000420.1:0-3475 GCA_041480755.1 Bacteroidia bacterium | reverse complement strand
TCAGGCGTGATGCTTTATAAGAAAAACCGCTTTTAACTTCCACACCAATAATTTTATTTCCTTTTTCAATAACAAAATCCATTTCGTCATGAATATGTCTCCAATAGTAAACCTTTATCCGGGACCTTTTTGCATGGTTGATCAGATGTGCACCAATGGCACTCTCAACAATTCTTCCCCATTTCTCCGGAATTAGCTTGATTTCATTAAAAGTTAAACCCGTCTGAACTGAATGTAACGCGGTATTATACACCTGAAATTTAGGACTGGATCCCCTTTGTCTAACTTTTTCAGAGTAAAATTTATCCAGGCCTGTTACCAGACCGGCATAATCAAGAAGTTTTAGATAGTGTGAGAGTGTTGTGGAATTACCGGCATCCTGCAGCTGGCCAAGCATTTTATTGTATGACAGAATCTGTCCGCTGTAAGTGCAGGCAAGTTCAAACACTCTTCTGAGTAAAACAGGCTTATCAATACGTGATAACATTAAAATATCTTTTAAAATGGAAGGTTCGATTAATGAGTTAATAACATAGTCTCGCCAGCGATCCTCATCTCCTGTAAATTCTGCAGCTCCCGGGTAACCGCCAAACCAGGCAAATTGTTCCGGCGAATAGCCAAATGCTTTCTGCATCTCTTCCAGCGACCAGTGTGTTAAATACATGGACTCAAACCTGCCCGTCAGGGATTCGCTCAGGCCTTTCTGAATCATTAAGCTCGAAGATCCCAAAAGAATTGGCTTGATTGATATACCATTAAATGAATCTTTATCCCATTCTGTTTTCACAAATTCACTCCAGTTTGTTATTTTCTGGATTTCATCAATAACAAGCAGAAATTCTCCTGTTTTATTATGATTCATCAAAACTCTGGCGGTTTCCCATTGTTGCTGCAGCCATGCTGAATCCTGACCGGTCATGCCATCTGCTGAAACATAATGATATGGCAGATTTGTTCTCTCGAGATACTGTTTTATCAATGTAGTTTTCCCAACCTGGCGTGGACCCATCAATACCTGGATCAGTCTTCTGGGTTCATCTTCAATCCGGGTTTTAATTATTTGATATTCTTTACGTTTGTACATATTTATATATTTTACTCAATATGATGAGTAAAATTACTCAATATACTGAGTAAAACAACAAAAAGATTCATAATTTTTAATTATTTTTATTACTGAAAACGATTGCCTTATTTTGATTATAACTGGACACAGGTAAGAAAAGCGGACGGCACTCCCGTCAGACCTTAAAACAAAACAGGATCATTTAACTGAATACAAAGTGATCAGGATTAAACATCTTCCCTCAAACTCAAGTGCCGGATCCGGCTCGGAACCCAGATTGAGACGAGTATTATCTCTAAGCGATCTGGTCATTTATGGAATTATCCTGATACAACCGGTAGCGGCATTGCCACTGTTTGGCCATGCATATAATATTTCAAAAGGCCATGCCGTCACCTCAATTATGCTTGCAATGATAGCAATGATTTTTACTGCTATCAGTTATGGGCGAATGGCAAACCGGTATCCTGTTGCTGGTTCTGCTTATACATACGTGGGAAAAGGAATCCATCCCTTCCTGGGATTTGTGGCTGGCTGGTCGATGTTTATGGATTATCTCTTTATTCCGATACTTTGCATTATCTTTTCCAGTATTGCTGCAAACCATATGTTCCCTTTCATTCCATGTATAGCCTGGACATTTCTTTTTACAATTGTTTTTACCATGCTGAATCTTAATGGAATTAAGGTTGCTGCCAGGACCAACTGGATATTGATAATAGTAATGGGACTGGTAGTATTTTATTTTATGGGTGCTGCAGCCAGGTATATTCTTATGAAAAACGGATTAGGCGGATTATTTTCCCCACGCCCGTTTTATAATCCTGAATCATTTTCCCTGCAGGCCCTTGGTTCGGCCACAGCGCTGGCAGCCCTTACCTATATAGGATTTGATGGTATAACCACCCTGTCGGAAGAGGTTAAAAACCCGAAACGCAATATCCTCCTGGCTGCAGTTTTAACCTGCGTGATAACAGGTATCTGGAGCGGGGCGCAGGTTTACCTCGCGCAGCTGTCATGGCCCGACTGGGCTTCCTTTACTAATGGAATGGACAGTGAGATCGATAAGACGCATGCCCTGGATACTGCTATCATGGCTGTAGCACACAGGGTTGGCGGGAATTTTCTCGATGCCTCTTTATCGTTTATTTTATTGCTTGGCAGTATTGGTTCCGGGATGACAGGTCAGCTGGGTGCTTCCCGCCTTCTGTATGGCATGGGGCGCGATGGCGTTATTCCACGAAAAGTCTTCGGACACCTGGACAACAGGCATGCAAGTCCAAACTATAATATATTGATCGTGGGAATCCTGGCCTGCATTGGAGCACTTATTTTGAATTACCAGGAATGTGCACAACTTATAAATTTCGGGGCATTCCTTGCCTTTATGGGGGTGAATATCGCCTCAATAAATGAATATTTTATCAAATCAGAGAAGAAAACTGTAAAAACATTCATTCTTTATGTATTACCTGCAGCCCTTGGTTTTCTGTTTTGTCTGACAATCTGGATTAACCTGCCGTTGAAGACTTTTATCATCGGCGGCAGCTGGATGTTTGCGGGAATCATTTATCTTGCTGTTCGTACAAAAGGTTTCAGGGAAAAAATGGTAATGATCGACTTTTCTCAGTAAATGGGAAAATTAAGTTTGAAATACTAAAATCAATCAATAAAAAGGAGGTTTATATGCCTGGTCCAGGTGCTTTCTGGTATGGTAAAGAAGAAGCCGATGCAGCCCTTGAAGTGGTGCAGAAAGGCTATTTATTTCGCTATGGCAGCGAAGACGATCCCAGCTTTCTTCATAAAGTGTATTCCCTCGAAAAGGAATTTGCACAATATTGCGGGGCAGGTTATGCCCTTGCTACATCTTCCGGAACAGCTTCATTGCTGGCTTCGATTATAGCACTTGGGCTCAGTCCGGGTGATGAAATAATTGTACCTGCTTACACATTTGTAGCGAGTTACAGCTCATGCATTTTTGCCGGGGTAGTACCGGTTCTGGCCGAGATAGATGAAAGCCTGACAATTGATCCTGAAGATATTGAACGCAGGATCACTCCCCGGACCAGGGCAATTATGCCGGTGCATATGCTGGGTAATCCATGCAAAATGGATAAGATTTTGGAAATTGCACGGAAGCATAACCTCCTTATTCTTGAAGATTGCTGTCAGGCGCTGGGAGCCTCATATAATGGCAGGAAACTGGGGACCATTGGGAACATGGGCGCTTACTCCCTTAATTTTTTCAAAACCATAAACAGCGGTGACGGCGGACTTGTTGTTACAAACGACCAGAAGCTTTATGAATATGCTTTCAGTGTTCATGATCAGGGACATAAGCCCTTGCGCACAGGAGTGGAAGTTGGCGACCGCAATATCATCGGGCTCAATTTCAGGATGAATGAAATC
>JBGPAO010000419.1:0-3479 GCA_041480755.1 Bacteroidia bacterium | reverse complement strand
GACCTTTGAAGAGGTACAGGGTACAGGGTACAGGGTACAGGGTACAGGGTACAGGGTACAAGGTACAGGGTGCAAGGTACAGGGTGCAAGGTACAGGGTGCAAGGTACAGGGTGCAAACTACAAGTCACACAATTTAATACAAGATTCTTAGTTAGTACATATTGATGATTTAAGGAAATACATGAATTTCAGGTCAGTTCTTCTTCTGGCGCTCGCCTGTCTCCCATTGCAACTTCTTGCCCAGGAAGAAACAACTACAATTTACGGGAAGGTTACTGATTCAGATGGGAAACCCATCTTTCCTGCAAGCATTGCAGTATCAGGGACTCCTAGCGGGACTGTTTCTGATGAGAATGGATTTTATGAGCTGATCATACCATCAGGAAAAAATGTCAGTATAATTTTTTCCTGCCTGGGTTACGATCAGTCTGAGTTCAGGATTAATGGTACACCTGGTGCAAGGATCGAGATCAACAGAATACTGCATGTTTCGAGTAAAGCAATGGAAGAAGTGACTATTAGTGATGAACTTGACCGCAGCAGCTCAATAACAAGAATCGAAATCAAAACCCTCGATTACCTGCCAACAACCACCGGCGGTGTGGAGGCAATTTTAAAGACATTGCCTGGTGTTGTCTCAACAAGCGAACTCAGTTCACAATATTCTGTAAGAGGGGGAAGTTTTGATGAGAATCTCGTCTATGTAAATGACATAGAAATATTCAGGCCTTTTCTGATCCGGTCGGGACAACAGGAGGGATTGAGCTTCATCAATTCTGATATGGTCTCCTCAGTCAAGTTTTCAACTGGTGGATTTGATGCTTCATACGGAGACAGAATGTCATCAGTTCTTGATATTATCTATCGCCGCCCGGTTCAATTCGCGGGGACTGCAAGTCTAAGCCTGCTTGGCGGTTCATTGCATCTTGAAGGGGCTTCCAGGGATAAGAAATTTACCCATACATCGGGCATAAGGTATAAAACCACAAGGCATCTCTTAAGCAGCATGCAGACCAAAGGAGAATATATCCCTGATTTTCTTGATTTTCAGACCTTTATGACTTATGACATTTCAGATAAAATAGAGTTAAGTTTCCTTGGAAATATATCAGACAACAGATACAGATTCATCCCTGAATCCAGGAGCACAGATTTCGGAGCATTTCAGGATCCCCTGAACCTGGTGATTTATTATGACGGACAGGAAATAGACCGCTTTAATACGTTCACAGGGGCATTCACAACACTCATACGGCCCAGGGAAGAACTGTCCTTTAAATTTATTCTTTCAGCATTCAGCAGTATTGAGCAAGAAAAATTTGATATACAGGGACAATATTGGATTAATGAACTTGATAACACCGCCAATTCTAAAACATACGGTGACAGCATCCTGAACATAGGAATAGGAACGTTCCTGAATCATGCCCGCAACCGTCTTAATGCATATATCTATTCAGCTTCATATATAGGATTATTATCTAAAAATGATAATGTAACAAAATGGGGAATCCAATGGCAGCATGAGATAGTAAACGACCGGTTAAGTGAATGGGAAATGATCGATTCTTCAGGATATTCCATACCCTATTCAGATAATAAAATAATGCTGAATGAAGTTGTAAAATCATCCAATCTCCTGATAAGCAACCGATTCACTTCTTATTTACAGAATACAAGGAGATTTGAAGATGAAAGTGCCGTTTATTATTTCAATGCTGGCGTAAGATTAAGTTATTGGGATTTGAATCAACAGCTGCTGTTCAGTCCAAGAATCAGCCTTTCATTAAAACCTTTCTGGAAGAAAAATTTCATGTTCAGGTTTGCAGCCGGTTACTATTATCAACCACCTTTTTACAAGGAAATGAGGTATCCTGACGGAAGTCTTAACCGCGATATTAAAGCTCAGAAATCTGTTCATTTCGTTGCCGGCAGTGACCTGATCTTTACTGCATGGGAAAGGCCATTTAAATTCACAACAGAAGTTTACTACAAACATCTTACAGATATCATTCCATACAAGCTTGATAATGTGAGAATTAAATATATGGGAGAAAATAAGGCCAAAGGATATGCTACCGGACTTGAGATGAAACTTCATGGAGAATTTGTTCCCGGAGCCGAATCCTGGTTAAGTGTCAGTCTTATGAAAACGGATGAGGATATTTTTGATGATTATATTTATTCAGAAAACAGAGAACCAGGTTATTATCCCCGCCCGATGGATCAGCGTCTGAATATTGGATTATATTTCCAGGATTATTTTCCAAATCGTCCGGATTATAAGGTTCATCTTAATTTCTTGTATGGAAGCGGTCTGCCTTTCAGCCCCCCTGACAATAAAAGATATGACCTGGTTTTCAGGATGCCCTCTTATAAACGTGTTGATATAGGACTATCAAAATCCCTTAAAAGAGAGGATCAGGTTTTTGGAGAAAAAAATCCCTTAAATTTTTTCAACGATATATGGCTTAACGCCGAAATCTTTAATCTGCTTGGAATTAATAATACAATCTCATATCTGTGGGTAAAGACTGTGTACAATCAGGAAAATATGCCCGGAGAATTCGGAGTGCCAAATTATTTGACTTCCAGAAGATTTAACCTCAGGATAACTGCAAAATTCTAAAGAAATAGGTTGGTTCATCAGGTTCATAAGATTAATCAGGTTTATCATATCAGGACAATTACAGATTACAGATTCCAGATTCAAAATTCCATATTGACATTTCTATGAAACTGAGAATAAACTCAAGATAACAATGTGTTTTTACATGACAATGATCTTTCCATTATATACTTCACCGGACTGCCTGATCCTCAAAAAATACACTCCCTTTGCATAGCCTGATAAATCGATTTGTTGTACGAAAGGTTGCTTGCTATTTATATATTCCTTCCTGTAAATTACCTGACCGGAAACAGTTAAAAGTTCAATCTCTATTGCTTGTTCACCAGTGTTGTTAATTTCAATATTAATAATATCATCAGCAGGATTTGGATAAATCCTGGTCATCCGTTTACTAATGTCTTCTGTATTTATATTTGTCAGACCTATATAAAATGTATCACTCCAATATGTATAATAATCACCGGAGATATCTATTTTAACAGGTATTACTGCGTTGGTTGGACAATTGTCAGAAATATCAATATGGTAAGAAGCAAGACTTTTTGATATTTCTCCGGGTGCAATATCGCCGAATGAAATATAAGCGTCAGGCATATTGGCCAACGTAGCATCAAGACTTTTTAGTTTAGCCTGCACATTAACAGCTGATGTTGTTAAATCAGTATTACGCAAAAACACTTTAAAATATTTTTTTTCTCCGGGTTTCAGGTTGGTGAGGACATAATAGGTAGTATCATCAACCACAACCGGACCGATAGTAGTGAATTTTGCAGCCCCAGGTATGGATCGGGAAGTAGCGGCAGTTAAATCTTCAGTAATTATATCGACTGCAAATATTGTTTTCAT
>JBGPAO010000418.1:0-3493 GCA_041480755.1 Bacteroidia bacterium | reverse complement strand
TTAAAAGTAACGATCAGATCTTATGCTTGTTGCCATACTTCTTTTAATTTGTATTGTTTTTATAGTCATCTCAACCACCAGATTAAAACTTCACCCGTTTTTGGCGTTACTAACAGCTTGTTTTTTATTTGGGCTTTTCTCTGGTATGCCTGTGAGACAGATTATTGAATCAATTGAAACAGGATTTGGAGGAACTATCGGTAAAATCGGTATTATTATTATTGCGGGGCTTATTCTAGGGATCTTCCTTGAAAAATCAGGCGGTGCTCAGACAATGGCCGGCATTATTCTCAAATTGATCGGGCCAAAAAGAGTTTATACTGCTATGTCAATCATTGGCTACATAGTGTCGATACCTGTTTTCTGCGATAGCGGATTTATTATTATATCCCCGCTTAACAAATCACTTTCCAGACAGGCAGGTCTGTCAGTTACTGGTACTTCTATAGCCCTGGCATTAGGATTACTCAGTACTCATACAATGGTGCCTCCAACACCGGGGCCTATTGCTGCTGCAGGAATTCTAAACGCTGATCTCGGTCTTGTTATCTTAATAGGCATGGTGGTGAGTGGTTTTGCTTTGATCATAACTACCCTGTTTGCAAAAAAAATTGCAGGTAAAGTTCAAATTGAACCGGATCCTCAACTAAACAATGATCGCATCAATCATACACCATCGGAAACCTCCATCACAACCCCTCCCGCATGGAAATCATTCCTGCCTATAATAATACCAATCGTTTTAATCGTTTTTAATTCTATTGCTGAATTTCCCACACACCCTTTTGGTATTGGAAAAATAAAAGACATAATCAGTTTTATAGGTAATCCGGTTGTTGCTTTACTTATCGGGATGATAATATCATTCACATTACCTGCAAAATTTGAAAAGAAAATGCTGGCTCCTGATGGTTGGGTAGGAGAAGCGCTTAAAAGTGCTTCTATCATTATCCTGGTCACCGGTGCAGGAGGCGCATTTGGGAAAGTACTTCAAAATTCAGATATGGGGACGATTCTTGGAGAAATGATCGGGAATTCCGTATTAGGATTATGGCTTCCGTTTTTATTAGCCGCTGCTCTTAAGACAGCACAGGGATCCTCGACTGTAGCAATAATTACTACAGCCTCTATGATATCTCCATTAATATTACCTCTCGGTTTTGATTCTGAAATATCAAAAGCTATGGTAGTTGTTGCCATTGGCGCAGGATCATGTGTTGTATCCCATGCCAATGACAGTTATTTCTGGGTAGTGACTCAATTGAGCAACATGACCGTGAAACAGGGATATAAACTGATGAGTACAGGATCAGGGATATTAGGACTAACAGCCATGATCATTCTGACTATCCTGGATATAATATTATAACTTCCTTTTTTTAACTTTTTAATGTTAATAAATTGCAATTTTTGTTCCTGCTGCACTTTATAACTTTTTAAAGTTTATTTCCAGTATCGAAAATTTTAATAATTTTTAATTTTAGATTAGAAATAAAAAATAAAGGAAAATGGAAAATATCGAACGATCAAAAGCCTCTTATATTTTTGACGGTGTAACAGGTGATGTACTACCTGCGGATATGGTCAAAATAATTAACTCTTATGTAGAAACTGAAAATCTTTATACGTCGGCAATCCGTGAAATATCTTCAAAGCTGGAAAACCTGAATGACGAATTCAAGTACACAAAGGACCGTAATCCGATCCACCAGATAAAGAGCCGTGTTAAAACCCCAATTAGTATTTTTTACAAGCTTAAGAGACGAGGTTTCGAGTTAAATGTTGAATCTGCCAAAACAAATCTGACAGATATAGCAGGTGTGCGGGTTATTTGCTCTTATATTGATGATATTTACCTGATAGCAGACCTGCTTACTTCCCAGGATGATATAGAGGTCATACGCCGGACAGATTACATTAAAAATCCTAAACCAAACGGTTACCGTAGTCTTCATCTGATAGTGACAGTCCCTGTTTTTTTATCTGATCGTACTGAGCTTGTTAAGGTCGAAGTTCAGATACGGACGATTGCTATGGACTTTTGGGCTTCACTTGAACATGAACTTACATATAAGCTTGCCGGCAGAAAGACAAAGGCTGTACTAAAAGAGTTGAAAGAATGTGCCGATGTCATTGCAGAAACCGACAGCAGGATGCAAAGACTTTATAACAATATCGTAGAACATTAAATCCGCCGGCTAATAGAAAGTTTAAGTATTTTGTTTTTACCTGTACAATTGAATGGAGCAAAATGAGACTATAATAAAAGAAAAAGACTCAACCAGGAAAGGAAGAAAATTCTTCAGGTTCAACCGGAATATTTTATTCACAGGTCTTACCAGCTTCCTGACCGATACATCAGTCAAGATGGTCTATTCGGTTATGCCGATGTTCCTGATGTCAATAGGTGCTTCGAAGACCAGCCTGGCATTAATTGAAGGTATTGCTGAAAGTACGGCTTCTCTGGTAAAAGCGCTTTCGGGTTTCTGGAGTGATAAAATCGGGAAAAATAAACCTTTCATGCTGATAGGATATGGTCTGTCTGCCCTGATCATTCCGCTTTATACTTTTGTTGTTTCTCCTGTACAGGTCCTTTACCTGAGATTTATTGAAAGATTTGGCAAAGGTATCAGGACGGCACCCCGTGATAGTCTGATTGCTGGTTCAATCACTAACGGTGAAACCGGAAGAAGTTTCGGTCTTCAGAAAGCAATGGATAACAGCGGTGCAATTGTCGGCCCGTTGCTGGCATTTGCATTGTTGTCGTTAATCCCGGGCAATTACAGGCTGATTTTCCTGGTGGCTGGATTACCTGCCATCCTTGCTATTTTTGTGATCATTTTCGGGATCAGGGAAGCCAAAAAGAGCAAACATGAATTATTCATTAAATTTCATTTCAAAGATTTTCCGGCTAAGTATTATTTCTTCTTAGGTATCGTGTTTGTTTTTACACTTGGTAATTCAACTGATGCGCTATTAATGGTTAAGGCAAATGAAGTCGGCGTAAAGGTTACCTTAATCCCGCTTGTATACCTGGTTACAAATGTTGTATCTGTCCTTGCGTCAATTCCAATAGGAACCCTGTCTGACAGGATTGGAAAGGAGAAGATCCTAATTATTGGATATGTGATCTATGCTGTTGTTTATTACGGATTTGGCATCACATCAAGTATAGGTATAATTACTGTTCTTTTTGCACTTTATGGTTTGTATTCAGCTGCAACTGATGGGATACAAAAAGCTTTTATTTCAGATCTTATCGATAAGAATAAAAAGGGTACAGGATTAGGTATTTACAATGCAATACTTGGCATCACATTGTTGCCGGCAAGCGTCATTGCAGGATTTCTGTACGATAAAATCGATTCAAGCGTACCATTCTATTTTGGTGCCGCAACCGCTGTTACTTCAGCATTTTTGTTGCTGATCTTTATCCGTTATACAAAAACGACTTGAATAATGTCTAATGAAAACTCATCGGTTAAATCATTTT
>JBGPAO010000417.1:0-3493 GCA_041480755.1 Bacteroidia bacterium | reverse complement strand
CTCATCATGTAATTTTCATTTTTAAGTTTTTCATTATCCTGAAATGAAACTATATTTTTAGGTTTTGGACCCCCTCCGCCAAGAATTATCAGATTCATTCCATATCTTATACAATAAAACCTCAATTTATTTTTTGGCCTGTCAAATAATGCAACTACTCCATCCCCGGGATTTCCTTCATTTAACTTAAAAAAATTTTCTCTGGCCCCGGTTCTTTTACCTATTACATATAACCGGTTAACAATATCCTTAATTTCACTTTTAAATTCATGCTTGTTTTCCAGAATGAATTTTTCAAAAACGGTCACATTATTATTTAACATCCTGACAACATAAACAGAAGCTGCATTTCCAGAGAAATTAGTTAATTTGAGAATTTCAAATTCAACAGCCATTAATTTTTATCAAAGATAACAAAAATTAACTTAAAAGTGAAATTATACTTATAAGAATAACAATAAATTTAAATCTGAATTCATTTATATAATAATCAAGATGATCATTCAGATACTTTCGCCTATTATCCACAATCCTTATTTGCTGAAAAATGTACATCGTTATTTGCTGAAATTGGTACATTCTTATTTGCAAAAAAACTAACATTGTTATTTACCGTTTACACCTGAACTGGGGAATCCGCAAATACATAAAAACAAAATCGATTTTCCCACATGATCAGGCAGCTCTGAAAGCTGTATTCCTGGCAATTGGAAATATTGAAAAAAATGGACCATGCCAATCCAGAATTGGGGTATGATCTTACATCAATTTTTGATTAAATTTGAGGATAGATGCAGAATTTGAATTTAAGCGTTTACACAAAGTATTCTAAAGACTCGCCAATTAATTTATGCTTAAACAATTGACACCAGCTCCCCCTTTTGTTGTTTTTATTCTTGAATCATATTTTATCTTTTAATCTAAGTATACTTCGCCAATTGGTCCACATTCTTAAACTTATTATTTCCCCTTTCTTAATTGTTAAGATTATTTCCCTTTCGTACTTATCTTCGTCTTCAGCATGCACATATTCAAGTAAATCTCCCATAGGAATCTTTAGATTTGTATATCTTTTATTTATTGTTTTTGCAACAGGATATTTTTTTCTTTGGAGGAATGAGCTTATGGCAGGCATTTGCTGGGTATTATGGTATATGTTCGAATGGATGCTGGGAATTTTGGTATGGCCTGACCCCGATATGGTTTTAATAATGGGATTCCCGGTATTTGTAATAGGCATTATGCTTTTATTTTACGGATTTGGAAAGAGACGAAAACAAGTAATAAAAAGTTAAACCATCATTGAAATAAGCACGAAAGCCTGACACACATAATACCATGACTGACAACTCATAATTAAAATTTCATTTATATTTTGACAGTATTGTATTAGCCCCCGAAATAGTTGGACAAAAAAGATGTAGACAGATTAGTAGACTTCTTAATCAAAAACGTCCACGAAATCATCAACCAATTAAAAAAGCCCTTGCAGATCATTGATCTTTAAGGGCTTGCATTTTGAGACGTGGTGCCACTCGCACCACCTGAGTCTTTATCGATTTTTGCCGATTTTAATGTAGAACGTTAAATTTAAGCACACTGCTTAAGGATTTTTAGATCAACTTTTTGCGGCAAGAATAAAAACAGACAAAAGAAGGAAATGAAATTCGTCAACGCAGACGTTACCAGATTGTATGTTACACTCATATGTCGAAATTTTAACTACAACATCCCCTGCTCTTCCAGCCATTTCCTTACCCTCTCATGCTCTGCCTGGTGTTTATTCTCTATTCGCATATTCCGATAACCCCATCTTTTTAATCATAGCTTGAAATCTTGGTTCCGAACGCACAATATCAAAATCTGGATTATTATTTATTCTGGGAATAGTAGGTTGATGTTCATCAAATGCTTTTTCCAGCCAGTCTAATGATTCATCTTTTTTGTCCAGATTTGCGTACCATCTTGCTAAACTCATAGGGCTGGGATCAGCGCTTTTAAGCTCTAATTCAATTAACCATTCAAATATTCCGTTCATTCCTGATTTATTATATATGTCCTTCACCATGTTTGCATTTCTTGCGGTTAATGTATCCATAGGCATAATCTTCTGAAGTGTCTCAATAGCCTTTAAATTTTCATCCTGCTTTATATAAACATAGAAATATGTCCAATAGATACTCAGATAATTAGGTTCAAGTTCTAGCGTTTTCCGACATTCATCCAGTGATTCATTCAATTTTCCTTCATTGTAATATAACATTGAACTTACAGAGTGCCACATAAAGAACAATGGATCAAGTTCCATTGCAAGGTTAACCTGTTCACGAGCCTTATCGTTTTCTCTTAAAATATCTAAAAGTTCAGTATAATATAGATGAGCGTCTGAGTAGTTCGGATTTAATTCAATAGCAATAAGAAATTCTTTTCTGGCTTCTTCCCATTTCCATTCGTAAAAAGATAAAAGCTCGCCTAATATAGCATGGGCTTCTCCAAGATTTTTATCAATATCTATAGCTTTTAATGCAAATTCTTTAGCTTTAGCCCATCCTTCCAACAACGGATGCCACCCCACCATGCCTGTATAAAGTAAGCATTAGCCAATCCGGCATAGGCTAATGCATAATCCGGGTCTATTGCAGCTGATTTTTCAAAATATTCTATGCTTTTCTTAAGCCCTTCTTCTGTTCTCTTGAACCAGAAAAAGCGTCCCTGTAAATACAAATTATATGCTTCTGGATTATTAGTCTGACTTTTTTCTATCTGTTCTTCTTCTTCTGGTGTAAGTACTGATTTTAATTCCTCCGCAATTCTCTGTGCAATATCACTCTGGACATCAAATATATCTTTCCATTCCCTGTCATATACTTCTGCCCAGATATGGCCCTCATTAAGGGCCCGAATCAACTGAACACTTATTCGCATTTTGTTTTCTTGCCGCTGAACAGTTCCTTCAATGAGGTAATTGACCCCTAATTCTTCTCCTATTTCTGGTATAGATTTTTTTTCTTCTTTTTCTGCATATTTTAAAGTAGATGTTCTGCTAAGAACTCGTAGATCAGATATTTTTGATAATTGATTAATAATTACGTCAGTAATCCCATCACTGAACCAGGTTTGTTCTTCATCACTGCTGAGATTCTCAAAAGGAAGTACCGCAATGGATTTTTCAGGTTCCTTAGTTTGTTTCTTAACTCCAATTATATCGAATACGAAAAGAAGTACAATAACAATAGCCACAATCAGGAGAAGCCCGGAGAATAGCATAATTATATTTTTATTTGGTTTACGACTGAGGTCTTTGTCATCAACCAGCTTTTCAATATCAGGTTTTGCTTCTTCTGTTTTTACTTTACTGATCGTCTGTGTATCCTTGTATTTCAGATACCATTCAATAATTGTCGTAAGATTTAATAAAACTGGTTTAACCTGTCGAGGATCAAATTCTTTAGGATGGGAACCAAAAGTTGATAAACTATTCAGGCTTTGCATT
>JBGPAO010000416.1:0-3499 GCA_041480755.1 Bacteroidia bacterium | reverse complement strand
CGCCTGCCTATAATATGCCGGCATAAATAATTGCCCTAAATGGAAGGTGATTCAAGAATAAAAGTGAACTCTAATACCCGAAATAGCTGGTAGGATATTAGCCTCCTGATGACTATCAGGACCGCAACTATTCATGCCGCTATCGTCGGGGGCAAACGAATTTATAAGGAAAAATATTATTTTATTGCCTAATTCATGATAAAAAATGCATGGAGCAGGGGAAATTGTATTTTCTATTGAATCAAAACTGAATTATTTACTGAAGAACACGAGCGTATGCGAGTGAAGACCGTTAGCGAAACGATCAGAATGACGCGAACGAAGTGAGTGAAGCACAACTGAAGCACTATTGAAGAACAATTGAAGCACAATTGAAGCGCGATTGAAGTTCCTAATGATTCCTCGAAAATCCCTGTTTTACTATCGTTCTGAGAAATTGTTTACTAAAATAAATATTGTCTTTCTCCGTATATCTGTTATCTGTGAAAATCTGGGCTAATGTTTCCTTTTTATTAATCGCCAGTAATTCCTTTGTTTGCTGGCTTGCTTCTTTTTCCTTATAAATCCTGTCAATATCACCAGGCAGGTAATCCTTGTATTTTTCTTCATGAATGACAGCATCCATGGCCAACCTGTCAGTCAGTCCCGGTTGTTCATCCGGATACCCTATAACCATGCATGCAACCGGAACAACCATCTCTGGCAGATCCAGTATCTCGACTATCCTGTCTGCCATATAGGTGGCTGTCCCCAGATAACATATGCCAAGGCCATTTGACTCAGCAGCTAATGCAACATTCTGAGACGCCAGCAATGCATCAATGGCACCAGTGAAAAATGAAAGAAAATTATCATATCCGGGAGAAGCTTTTCGCTGCCCGCACCAACTGGTAAACCTGTTAAAGTCTGCACAAAATGTCAGGTGTACAGGAGCCTGAAGAACCATGTCCTGTTTAAAATGTGCTTCCCAGAGCTGTCTGCGAATCTTTTCATTTTTCGTGACAATAATAGAATATACCTGCATGTTCCCGGTTGTTGAAGCACGGCTTCCGGCAAGGAGGACTTCATCAAGCACTTTTGCCGGCACAGGCAAACTCTTATATTTCCTTATAGATCTGTGGTTGAAAATAGTTTCCAGCATATCTCGGGTGATTAATTAACAACTAAAGACAAAGGTAGGAATTTAAGAGGTTCTCGGTTCCGGGTCATTGATTTTCATCAGGAGGATAATCTCGATTTATTATGGTAAAATATTTTCGTCAAAGGCCTCAATCTTTTCATAAAAATATTTTGTGATGAAACTTATTGAGAATGTTTAAATAATTAAATTTAGCGCAACAGGTTAACCAAATTAATTAAGGATAAAACCATTTAAAATCATATAGTTATGAAAAATCAACTTCTACTTCGGGCATTATTGACCGGATTTATTTTACTGTTATTTACTGGCAGCTATTGCCAGCTATCAATACCTGACACAAATCCGGTAACGATTAATTTCACCGGTTTTACTGGTACTGGTTTGGCTCCCTCCCCTGCTGCCGGACAACTTGATTCTGATGACTGGATAGCTACAGGTTGTGCAGGCGATTTAAATCCCGCATTTGGCAGCACCCTTACAACTCTTGTTTTTGCGAATGGAACCAGTACGGGAGGAGTCTCCGCAGGAGGAGTTTATGCTTTCGATGTCGGTTCCTCGAACATCGCGCTTGGGATTCAGCCAACCGGGACAACATGGAATCCGGGCAGTTTTATCCTGCGCATTCAGAATAATACCGGAGATATCATAGGTAAACTCTCTATCAGTTATTCCATTTTTGTCAGAAATGATCAGCCAAGAGCTAATAGTTTCAATTTTTCACACTCATCTGACAATGTTACTTATAATCCAGAATCAGCTCTTGATTATACCTCCCCGGCTGCATTGGATGCTTTGGGCTGGACAGAAGTTACCAGGAACATCACCATTACAGGTGTGAATATAAATCCACTTGATATGTATTACCTGAGATGGAGTGGAGATGATGTATCCGGTATCGGATCAAGGGATGAATTCGGGCTGGATAATGTTTCTATAACTGCCACATTAGGATGGATTGATATTATGCCTCCAGTATTCAACCTGAATACACCAAGGGCTGATGATATCCGTCTGACTCAGTTCGATATTGTTGTAAATCTTGATGAGATAGGCACCGTATATTATCTTGTTAAAAACAATGGCGATCCTGCCCCCACCCTTGCAGAAGTCAGAAATGGCGACACACTCGATGTTTTCACTGCAAATTCTGATTTCAGTAAGACTATTGCTGGTCTGACGTTGGGCACATCCTATGATGTATATTTTCTTGCAGAGGATGATGAAACTGTTCCCAATGTGCAGGATACAACAACACTTCTTGCAGTGACGACGAAGGTGCCGCGGACACTTGATCTTGTTGCTCCGGTTGGAGGTGAAACCTTCTTTTGTGGCGATACAACAACAATAAGGTGGACCTCGGATGGCATCGACAGCATTCAGCTCCGGGTATGGGATTTCGAAACGCATGTATGGCATTCAGTTCTTGGGGACGATAACGCGAAACTTTATGCTGAACAGGATTCACTCGTACTTATCATTCCAGGAAATGCAGGGCTTGATTCAACTTATTTCAGGATACTTGATGCTGCTGATCCAAATTACTTTGATTCATGCGGAATATTTTATTTGACCGATACAATTAAGCCATTGATTGCAGCTTCATTACCTGCTAATCATAAAACCAATGTCGGCCAGATTGATTCTGTAATCCTGGCTTTCGATGAAAGGATTTTCCAGGCTGATGGTTCAATACTGATCAACCGTAAATCGGATCAATCGATATTTGAATCTATACCAGTTTCAACAGGTAACCTTGATTTATATTATAACTATATAGTAATTCATTTAAACAAATTCCTTGAAATCGGAACAGAGTATTATGTAACTATCTCTTCC
This sequence comes from Bacteroidia bacterium, assembly GCA_041480755.1. Lineage (GTDB taxonomy): Bacteria > Bacteroidota > Bacteroidia > Bacteroidales > SM23-62 > LJUQ01. Next base: position 522 of record JBGPAO010000416.1, on the reverse strand, counting down.
GGAAGCTTTGTTGATTATCAGGACAATGAGTTTGCAGGCATCCTGGATGATACCACATGGACGTTTACTACCATAGGCCAGGATCTGTTTATTTCAGAATATATTGAAGGCAGCAGCAGCAATAAAGCCGTTGAAATAGCCAATACTACAGGGAGCGACGTGGATCTTTCCCAATATGAGATATGGCGTGCTAATTCCGTTCCTTCAACCGGAGGAGTAGTTGATTGGAATGTTGTTAACCATTATTCTTTAAGCGGCTCATTACCAAACAATTCTGTCTATGTTATTTGCAATGCCAGTGCGATGGATTCAATTAAGGTCAGATCAGATGTTGTTGGAGGTGCACTTGATGGAATTACTTATTATAATGGTGATGACGCTGTGGCAATTGCAAAAATGGTAGATGGGAACTGGATATTGATTGATGCAGTGGGCGTTGAAGGGCCTGATCCCGGTACAGCCTGGAGTGTGGCAGGAGTTGCCAATGCAACAGCTGAACATACACTGCTCAGAAAATCTTAT
>JBGPAO010000415.1:0-3523 GCA_041480755.1 Bacteroidia bacterium | reverse complement strand
TGAAGATATCAGTGTAATAAGACAAAGGCAGATAAGAGGTGACGTAATTTACAGTAAAGAGACAGTTATATCTGAAATGAATGGATGTATACGGGAAAATACATATTGCATAAGATTATATTCCAGTGATAAATTACAAGAAATGCTTCAACAAAAAGGATTTATTAGAGTTTCTTTCAAAAAGGATTTTATGAACCGGTCCAGCCTGGGAGACTTCGGTTGCATGACTAATCGAATGGTTGTAATAGCGGAGAAGGGATGAAACGGTTCTCGGAATTCAGTTCTCGGTTTTCAGATCCCGATATTCATCGGGACAAGGTTTTCGGTTTTCAGTTTTCCAGCTCTATGCTCTTAGTTCTAATCTCTCTGCCCTTAGCCCTCCGGCCCTATGCTTTCCCGAGCTGGCTGAGAGCATATGCATATGCACCGATTGCTACGGCCTTGGTTGTGCCGAGCCTGCTGATACCAACACCTGTCCGTTTAAGAGGATCGTATGTAATGGTTTTATTTGTTCCCGGAATTGTAATAACTTTTGCTTCTCCCCTGAGAAATTCATCAAGTTCTTTTTCATCTTCCAGGTTATAGGCTTTCATTTCAAGTCTCTGGGCCGGCTCCCCGTTCATATTCAGAAGCGGATTATTCATTTCATCGACTACATCTTTAAGGAAAAGGCTATGTGCTCCGGCAAGTCCACCGCCGATAACTGTTATAGTATCGAGTAGCGTTATAGAATTTGCTATTGCATCACCAACAACAATTCCAAGATCACGGTAAGCCCGCAAGGCCACTTTACGGTTTCCTTCCCTTATTCCACAGCCAATTTCGTAAATCTCTTTTGGACTTGGAGGAGTAGCTGCGCTTAATCGGGCGTGGTCCATATAAACCCGCTGCACACCGCGGATACTCGCCCCTTCTTCGGCATTTACCCGCGGATGGAGTTTGTTACGTAAAAGCCAGATCTCTCCACCCGAAGAGCTGTCTCCAAGGTATAATTGTCCGTTATGTACAATCCCGGCACCAAAGCCGGTACCCAGGGTTATGCCGAAAAGATTTCTGTATCGTTTAGGGCTTTTATATTGCTGAAGCTTATTATTAATATAGGGAAGAAATCCTGCGATCGCTTCACCGTAAACAAACAGGTCACCATCATTATTGATAAAAACCGGTATTCCAAATTCTTCCTGGAGGATTGGGCCAAGCGGGACCCCTCCCCGGTAACCGGGCAGGTTGAGTAGGTCACCTATTATTCCATCAGGATAATCGGCTGGCCCCTGGAATGCAAAGCTGATAGCAACAGGAGGCTGTTTTAACATTTGTTTGATCCTGGAAAAACCCTCCTTGATATTCTTTAAGCTTTTCTCAAGATTTGAACCGTTGGATGGAAGAGTAATTGGTTCCACAACTTCCTGGTTTGCCTGGATGGCTGTGAAATCAAAATTTGTTCCTCCTGCATCGAGAGTCATTACGATGCGCTTGTCATTGTCGTACTTTATCATACTAAGAAGTTACAGGTTACAGGGTGCAAGGTACAGGGTACAGGGTGTTGTTTAGACTGAAATGCTTAATAAAAATATAAAAATAAGTAACAACCGAAAACAGTGAATAGTGAACAGTGAACAGTGAGCAGTGAACTGAAAACCGAAAACCGAGAACTGAGAACCGAGAACTGAGAACCGAGAACTGAGAACCGAGAACTATCTTCTATATTTCCCCATCAGTTCGCACTGAGCCAGAATATGTCCCTGCATAGCCTTAACCACTCCTACCTTTGATGCTCCAGGATCAAGGTTCAACTTAATATCCAGAGCATAGATTTTAAAAAAATACCTGTGTACACCTCCCGGGGGGCATGGCCCACCATAACCCAGATGCCTGAAATCATTTATACCTTGCAGGGCTCCGTTTTCAAGCTGTTTGTTTTTCGGGACACCTTCAGTCAAGGATCTGAGGTCAGGAGGTAAATTAAATAGAACCCAGTGAACCCATGTCCCCATAGGAGCATCAGGATCATCGCTGATGAGTGCAAAGGATTTTGTTTCATCCGGGACCTTATCCCAGTTCAGTGCTGGTGAAACATCATCCCCGTCGCAGGTATAATTGCGGGGGATGAATTCACCGTATTTGAAGGAAGGGCTGGATATTTCCATTGTATCAAAAGTTTAGTTCTAAGAGGATAACTAAAATACAAAGAATATTTAATGTTATCAATGGTAAAAACACTAAAATCTAAACACTAAAAGACTAAATAAAAGAGGAAAATACTAAAAACTAAACACTGAACTTATGAAGTATAAAACTCAGAGCATGGAAAACATTATATAAACATTAAATTATCAAAATTAAATATGAAATAAACAGAAGTCAATAATTTCCCATCTTTGCATGGTAAATTACCAAAACATAAAAAATGGTGCCTCAGGATTTGCATATTCATACGGTTTTTTCAGCAGGAGACAGCGCGATTGTAAGGGAACAGACTCCTGAATTTATTTTTAAAATCCGGCATGCGCAGGTAATTGGTATCAGTGATCATTTTGAGTACATAGTGGATCCGGACATTTTCAATACATACGAAAAAGAGTTGCGCAGATATGGATTTTATGTTGGGACGGAGATCAGTGGTTTCAGCCTGGTCAGCAAGGCAATAAAAACCAATTGTGATTATTTCGTTTATCATTGTTCCGAAGATAAAGATTATAAGGCAGTTGAATTGCTTCTGGATACAAAAAAATCGGTTATAATAGCCCATCCGTTGATTCTTGGAACCGATTTAACAAGGATCCCGGAGGATTGTTATATCGAAATCAATAACAGGTATATCTGGCGCAGTGACTGGAGAACAGAATTATCCCCTTTTGTCAGCCATTTCAGATTTGTTGTAAGTTCAGACGCACATCAGCCAGGATGGCTCAACCAGAATGTTGCAAGGTATGTATGCAGAGAGCTGGGAATAAGAGAGACAATACTGTTCCCTGATAAAGCGCAGAAGATCATACTGATGAGGAAGAGCGGACTTAATTAAAGTCCACGAGTCCACGAGTCCACGAGTCCATAAGTACACAATTACAATTATTTGTTTCATTTAGCGAGGCGCGGGATTATCAGATACCTTTTTCCAGGCAATACAGAATAGGAATATGGCAATACATGAGAAAATGATATTTCCGACCATCCGGAAAGGGAAGACCAATTCCAGAAAAGTATGCAACCAGACCCAAAAAATAAAAGCATTCCTGCAACATTTAAACTGGCAGGAATTGTTTTCATCAGGAAAGTCAAAGCCAAAACATTGTTGCCGGTATATTCCCTAATAAAAATTCCGCTATAAAAGGAGAAAGAAAAAATAATCCCGAAACTGCCAGAACGAGGGATCTAAACGGCGGTAGTTGTTGATTACTCATTTTTTCGATCCAGGTATGGTTGATGGATTGTTTTTAAAGACGCACAATTTACTTTTTTTGGTGGATTGCAGGTGAAAAGGGGAAAAGAAATTTGCAAGCTGTTCAGATGTTTTTCCATTTCA
>JBGPAO010000414.1:0-3524 GCA_041480755.1 Bacteroidia bacterium | reverse complement strand
CTTCATTTTTGAAAAAAAGTAATAAAATCCAACCCGCCATAAGAAGCAAACCTGCTGTGACAAAAATGTATTTCATTGCTATTAAACTCATCAACCTCCCTGCTAATAATCCGCCGCTTGCATATCCAATTGAACCCCAGACTCTGAAGTTTCCGAAATTTATTCCCTTTTGTGTCTCGATATAATCAAGGGTTATCGAGTCAAGAAGCGAATTCATAGTCGGATTATAAAAAAATGCCACCAGAAATGTGCATAAAAAGAAATTCCAGAAACCGGTATTGAAAACAAATACAACGTAACTTAAACTTGTTAAAACTGCTGTGAATAGTAGTGTCCTTTTTTTTCCGTATCTATCGGCCACTATTCCCCAGAAAGGCATGAATAATAGCATTGTCATCGGGAAAACAGCCAGTATTATTCCCGTTTCCAATCCTGTAAGTCCGTTCCGTTGAAGAAATAATCCAAAAAGAGAAAACCAGGAGCCTGCCTGAATGAAAAATAGACAATAAATGATCCGGATTATCCATCGCCGTCTTGTATTTGATCCTGTCATACCTGAATAATTCTCATTAAATTATGTATTTTGCAGGTACTTTCAATATTATCCATGATTCTGCTATCCACAATATTTCCGGATTTTTCAATTCCAATTAATACAGCACCCACTACCGGTTCATAGCGTGCATTAACAATTGTGGAGTCTGGTGAAAAGCGTTGAACCTCGTCCCTGAATGTTTGTAATAACAAAGGGCACTTTGATTTAAAAATACTTCCTGAAGTGACGATTTCAATTCCTTTGTCCAGGATATCCAGCTTTTGCATGCCTCCTTTAATAAGTTGTGCAAATTCTCTGGCAATATCAATGATTATCTGAGAAGAAACATGGTCCCCTTTACAGGCTTCATCAAAAACAACAGGAACCAGGGCAAGTCTGTCTTCCATTAAAATCCTGTTTTCTACATCTGCTCTCAATAATGATTCAACGTCATTGTATTCCAATTGTTCAAGAACTCTTACCGTAAGGTTCGTATCAGGAATTCTGCATGTGAAAGATCTATAAATAGAATCAAGAATTTTCCGGCTTATGGCTCCTCCACCCTGAAGACTGTTCTCGACAAAATAATGATATATGAACTCTCCACTGGATGGTGAAATGACTGCGCAGTTGCATCCCGATCCTGCGATGACAATAGCTCCGAAGCTTGCCTGAGTGCCGGCTTTCAGTGCAATTATACAATCGTTTTTTACAATTACATTCTGGCAAATATCCAGATTACACAGACTCTTATGCAGGAGTACATATTCATCAGGAAAATCAGCACCCGTCATTCCTGCAACTAAAATGTTTATTCTTTCTGATTGAATACCCGCATTTTCAATAGCACCACGGGAAGCCTCAGCAACCAGTTTCATTGATACGGACAGTCCTGAACTGCTGTGACAGGCACCATCCGTCCTGTAATAACTGAGTATATTTCCTTCAGTATCTGAAACGGCTGCCCGGGTGTTCGATAAGCCCTGATCTATTCCCAGAATATAATCCATGTACAAAACGATTAATGAAATTTGAACTGTGGAAGAAATTCCCTGTTTGCAGCCATCATTTCATTCAATAATGGTTTAATTCGTTCATAATCTCCGATCAAAGGATGGGCTAATAGTGCAAGTTCTGCAAGATCCAGCGATCCTGTAAGTGCTGCCTCCACCGTTAATTGTTCATAATTTTTTACGGCTGAAATAAGTCCCCAAACTGCTTTTGGCAACTCAGAGATCGCAAGTGGTACAATTCCGGATGAATTTACAAGGCAAGGCGTTTCAATCACAGCATCCTTCGGCAGCCACCATATCGCACCATTATTGGGTACGTTAACAACAATCTTCTGTGGTTTATCTGTGTGAATTGCTTTTATAACATTTATCGCTACTTCACTATAGCCACCACCACCTCTCTGGTGCAATATCTCTGGTATTGTAAGCTGATCAGGCTTAGAAAACGCTTTGTAAACCTCTTTTTCAATTTCAATGACGTATTCACCGCGGGTTGTTTTTTTCGATTTTAGTTCTTCTATAATTTTTGATCTGTGAAAAAAGTACTTCAGATAGGGACTTGGTATCAGCCTGAGTTTTTTCATGAGAGTTATATCAACCTCACCATGATTGGAGGCTTCTATTATTTTATCAAACTCCAGATCTGAAACCGGGCGACCTTTTATTTTCAGATTAAACGCAAAGTTCATATGATTAAGTCCCACATAATCATAATCAACATCATTTTCCTCCACGCCGAGCGCTTTTTTTGCCCACCACTTTGGAAACAGTCCACCGCTGCAAAGTCCGGCAATTTTTACTTTCGATTTTTTCAAAAGTGCTTCAGTTACCAGTCCTGTTGGATTGGTGTAGTTCACAATCCAAGCATCCGGGTTGATTTCTTCAATTTTTTTGGCAATTTCAAGCATTACAGGGATGGTCCTGAAAGCTTTAAACATTCCCCCGACACCTGTTGTTTCCTGACCAAGGAAACCATATTTCAAGGGAATTTTTTCATCGAGTACACGCTGGCTGTTCCCGCCAACCCTGATTTGAGTGTCGATAAAATGAGCTCCATTAATAGCTTCTGTCAAATTTCTGGTGGAGGTAAGTCTTATACTGCTGCCCTGAGCTTTCAGGTATCTGAGGCAAAAATCTGCCATTATATTCAATCTGTTATCATCAATGTCATGCAGAACAACTTTCTCAATTTCCAGTATCTTTTCCTGCTTTGAAATTTCTTCTATAAGTTCCGATGTGTACCCGCTGCCTGCTCCAATAATAGCTAATTTTAAACCGCTCATTTCTTTTACTTTTTTTGTGAATCAAGAGTTGAAACAGATGTAATACAAAGTTATTTTTTTATTGGTTTATGACAAGTTCCTCATTTGTTTTGGTTATTTGTTTTTTTCTTCCAAAAGGCTCTCCTGGGATGAGAGTACAAAAGAAACTTTACTATCGGAACCTCTCACCTGACCTTGGGACAAAATTATATCAGGGTATATATACAACAGTTATAAAATTGTTCCATTACATAAGATTAACCTTGACTTTTTTAGGAGGTGAATGGAGTGGCATTGGTCCATTTATTGGTCCCATTGGGGAAACCGGTTATTGGTGGTCGGCTACGGAGGACAATCTTAACTCTGCAGTTTCCTATCATATATACTGTAATGACTTAGTGATAATGAATTATCCCTTCGATAAGAGGAACGGTTTATCTGTGCGTTGCATTAAAGATTAGACTATTTGTCCTTATACTGCGCTGTATTAAAATAAATTTGTGTTAATTTCCAGCTATTATTAATCCTTTTAAATTCCATTGCAGTAACTCTACACCAACTTTCCAATTTCGTAAAATATTTACCTTCCACCAATTTGGATGTTCTTTTTATAAAATCAAGATTTGTCTCCCCATCCATCGTCATATCTATATTTTCATTGAGACATACTTTTAAGAAGTAATAAAACCTATCCTTATAAATAAGAAATTGTGG
>JBGPAO010000413.1:0-3525 GCA_041480755.1 Bacteroidia bacterium | reverse complement strand
CTGGATAATCTTATTAATGTTGAACGTCCGGCCATCTCAAGGTTAATTGGTGAGGCCAGGGATAAAGGAGATTTGGCTGAAAACTCGGAATATCATGCAGCCAAGGAGGCCCAGGGAATGCTTGAAATGAAAATTTCCAACCTGGAGACTGTGATTTCAAATGCACGGATTATAGATAATTTTAATCCTGACAGCTCGGAGATAAGATTATTAAGCAGGATACGGATCAGGAATAAAGGGACAAAATCCGTGATGGAATATATTATTGTTCCTGAATCTGAAGCCGATTTTAAAAATGGAAAAATCTCAATAGGATCGCCAATCGCCCAGGGACTTCTCGGTAAAAAGGAAGGTGATGTTGTAAAAATAAAGGTGCCCTCCGGAGAAATTGCATTTGAAATTCTGAATATTACTGTTTAGTAAATACTGACTCAATAATCAAAAAAATATGGCATCCATCTTTACCCGTATTGTAAATGGTGAAATTCCATGCCACAAAATATGCGAGGATGATAATTACCTTGCATTTCTTGATATTAATCCTCTTGTAAGGGGACATACACTTGTTATTCCTAAGAAAGAGATAGATTACCTTTTTGATCTGGATGATAAGCTGTTGGCAGGTATGACTGTATTTGCCAAGAAAGTTGCACAGGCAATCGACAAAGTGATAGATTGTAAGAGGGTAGGGGTTGTAGTTCTGGGACTTGAGGTCCCTCATGCGCATATTCATTTGATACCGATCAATTCCCTTTATGATACTGAGTTTTCCAGGCCCAAGATGAAACTTTCTGCAGATGAATTAGCACAGATTGCGGAAAAGATAAGAAATGCTCTTGCAGATTAACTATTTATAACAGTTTCCCGGGATTTTTCCTGACGAAATCATCCCAGTTTTTATATGTTACTTCAGATGAGGGTAATTCTTTCTGGAAATAATGACATAATGCAACTGCCAGTCCGTCTGTTGCATCCAGTTTCGTGGGCATGTCCCTGATTTCCAGGAGTTTCTCAAGCAGAGTCGCAACCTGTTCCTTGGATGCGCCGCCTTCTCCTGTGATAGCCATTTTTATTTTTCTCGGTGCATATTCAAAGATCGGGAGATCTCTTGACAGGGCTGCAGAAATAGCGACACCCTGGGCACGGCCAAGCTTTAACATTGATTGTATATTCTTACCATAAAACGGGGATTCGATTGCAAGTTCATCCGGGTGATACCGGTCAATCAATTGAATAGTATTTTCAAATATTTTCCTGAGCCGTATGAAATGATCTTTTATTTTCCCAAATTCGAAAACTCCAAGTGTAATGAGTTCAGGTTTCCTGGCATGATCGCAAATAAGTCCATAACCCATTACAGTTGTACCGGGATCTATTCCAAGTATGATCCTTCCTTCCTTCAAATGCTGTTAGTTATATTGCACCAATTGCGGCTGCCTGTCCGCCCCTGATTTTCCAGGGGAATGACGATGAATAAGATTTGTGTCTGCCTGAAAACGATCCATTCTCAATGAAATATAATACTTCCTGCAGGCAGTCTTCTTCAGGACTTCCAAAGGCTTCATCAAGATCATCTTCGACGAAGTAATCAGGCGGCAGCCCACTAAAATATTCTCCTTCATTGTCCCGGTTATACATATAATATGTCACAGGCACCAGCGTATAATCTGTAAATTGTTTGGCTATCGTACCTACAGGTTTCCCAAGTGTTGTATCTCCGACAATAATCATATTAATTCTGTCATCATAGGGTTTGATCGAATTTATCAGGGCCTCACTTGCAGAAGCAGTTGATCGCGTGGTTATAAAGAAGACACGGGGAACAACAATTGAATTAGTTTCAGGCTCGAAACGAAGATCCACATTCCTGTCAGATTTTTTTTCGTTATAAACAAATTTCAGGAATGTCCCTTTAAATGCAGTCTTGCCGAAGAACAAATTCCCAAGGTAACGTGCAACATCTGTTACACCACCTGAATTATACCTGAGGTCAATAATCAGTTCGTCAATGTCTTCATTGAGAAAATCACTAAACAGAACTGTTAACTCATCTTTTGAAGCTTCAGTAAAGCTCTGGAAAACAAAGTAGCCGACTTTTTTACCTGCGATCTCAATAATTTCAGAGTGCAGGACTGAATTTATATCTATTATTTTTTTTGCAGAGGTAAAGGTTTGGGAGGTACCTGAAAGATCCCTGAAGGTGAAAGAATTCTGGACACCTTCCTCATCAGGACCAAGAATTGAGGTATCAATAACCTGGCCGGGAATAATATTATTCCCGTTTATGGCTGTAACTTCCCATCCTCTTGTTACGCCTGAGTTTTTAAGGTCGGAATCATCAAATATGAAAGCAACCTTAAGGTTTCCTTCAGTATTCCATCTGAGTCCAAATCCATGGCCTGTGTATATCCCTTTTGTGTAATAATCAATATATTCAGAAGTCTTTTGAATAAGACTCCACCTGTCAAGCGGTTTTAAAATCAGGGTATCAAGTAATTCCTGCGCTGTGCTGAATTTTTTGGCTGATACATTCGGCATAGTATCATACCACAAATACCATTCTTTCATGTATTCAAGCAAAGCTTCATTGGTCAGCTTACTTGGGGGAGGATTAAATACTTCACAGCACCATACACCCGGAATCAGGAGCAGAACCAATAAAATAACAGGCCACCTGAGTTTACTGGTATGTGAAATTAATTGATCCATATGCTAAATTTACTAAAATGAACGTACTTTTTCAAATAAAATTCCGCCAATGATAAGACACAACCCTGTAACAGTTGTCCAGTATATTGTTTCTCCTACAAAGATATGAATTAGGATGAGAGAAAAGAAAGGTGCGAGATACACAAGGTTACTGATTTTATCAGTCGTGGATGTAAGACGAAGAGCTTTCAGCCATAATAAGAATGTAATTCCCATTTCAAATATTCCGGCATAAACAGCCATCAGCCCACCTGTCAGATTAATACTTTTAATATCAGTTACCAGGGGAAACAATATTGAAATATAAATTGCGGAGAAAAAGAAACTTAACAGAAGTTTCTGTACTTCATCCCTGGAATCCCTGACATTTATTATCCAGTAAAAAGACCATATAATTGAACTGCCTGCGGCAAGAATAATTCCGATTGGTTCAGATATCTCTAATCTAAAAGGCTTTCCTTGTGATGAGACTAAATAAACGCCTGCAAAACTTATGAAAAGAGCTAAAAAGCTCCTTACAGGAATTTTCTGTTTTAGGAGCGGGATTGATAAAAAAACGAGTACGATCGGCCAGATCATATTTAATGGTTGTGCTACCTGCGCCGGAAGCAGTGAATATGCCTTAAAAAGTATCAGATAATAAATAAATGGATTTACCAGTCCAAGTAATGCCGATTGCATTAATCCTTTTAAACCGGAATTAAAAATTGTCGTCAGTTTCTTTTGGAACAGGGCTGTCAGGAAATAAACCAGAAAGGAGGTCCAGGTGGCAACAAACAGAAGCTGAACGAAATCAATATTTCTGAGTGCTATTTT
>JBGPAO010000412.1:0-3536 GCA_041480755.1 Bacteroidia bacterium | reverse complement strand
TATAAGCTCACTGGAACTGTGAAATTCAATAAATCAGTTACAATACTTCCGGGAACGGAGGTTTATTTTACCCGGACTGCTGGTATGATTGTCTCAGGGAATTTCAATATTAACGGGTCCTCATCAAGTCCGGTTGTGATTGATGGACTGACCGGGACCAGCGGTGCATGGAATGGCATCTATGTTAAAGCAGGAACTACCCTCATAACCTATGCATCCATACTGAATGCAGGATACCGTGCGCTTGAAGGGCTGACTGAACCGGCAGCGCTGACAGTGGAGAACACAATCACAATGCAGAATTCCGAAGTTTCCGGGAGCAGCGGGATAGGCATTTATCTTAAGGATAACGCTTATATACAGTACCAGGATAATTTTTCGGGAAACACGCTGGAGAATAATGTTGTTTCAGCGATCCGGCTTGGATTTGATGATGTGCATAAAATCGTGCAGAATAATACCATCACGGCCTATTCTGATTCGGCCCCGGCTATCGAGGTCAGGGATGGACGAAGCGATAACCTGGGGACATGGATAAACCTTGATGCTGCGATTGATTACCTCATTGTTGAAGATGTAATCCTGCGCACAACAAAGTCGCTGACGATTGAAACCGGATCAAACCTGCGATTTGCTTCAGGTGCACTTTTCAGCATCCTGGGCAGCCTCGATGCCTCGGGAGTTACATTCAGCGGGACTGAACAGACGGCAGGCTTATGGGAAGGAATCAGCATATCAACCGACAACCATGTCAACATAAATAACTGTATAATCCGTGATGGCGGAGGGGGAGCAGAAGACAAGGCAAACCTGGTTATCCAACCTTCAGCAGTAAGTGTCAGTATATCCAATTCTTCAATAATTAACAGTGCCGGTTATGGAGTCCTGATCAAGGCCGGTGCATCGGATTTCAGTATTTATGATCCGGCTTCCAATAATATCCTGGAAGGGACCCTGGGTGGATACCTGGATGAAAACTAATGAAATGACAAAGAACATCGGGGCGATGCTGTCCTTTTTAATATCCCTGCTTATTATTTTTGTCGTCTTCAACCATCATATCCTGGAAGCTAATGAAGTCTCTTTTGTAAGTGGTGGTGATGGACTGAAAAGCACATTCTGCACACTATTTCATATTGAGTATGACACAAGTTACTGGTACACCAGGTCAATGAACCATCCCTATGGTGAATCCATTTTTTTCACGGACAGTCAGCCATTCCAGACAAATCTGATCAAGGCTTTCAAGGGCTCACGCATCGATTTTTCAGGTTATGCCATGGGAATATTGAATATCTGGCTTTTATTTTCTTTTGTCCTTTGCAGTTTATTTCTGTATCTGATCTTGATTGAGCTGAAACTCCCGCCATGGTTAGCTCTCGTGGGCAGTTTAATCATCACATTTCTCACACCTCAATGGAATTGTCTGAGTGGCGCTTACAGCTTGGGGTATGCCTACGTCTTCCCGCTCGGGATCTGGCTCCTGATAAAATTCTATCAGCGTCCCTCTTACCTGGTATCCGTCATTTTCGGGATATTTATTTTTATTATCTGCGGGAAACACTTTTATTTTTTTGCGATCATCGGTATAGTCTGGCTTATTTACTGGATCTTTCTTTTTATTAAAGCGAAAAACTTATATGGGAAACTCACGCCCCTGATCCCTCACTTCTTCATCCAGCTGATCATCCCGTTTATCATTTTCAGCATTTTCTCAGGAATGTACAATCCTAATACTGACCGTCCAGCATACCCATGGGGATTTCCTTATTTATCCACTCGACTGGGAGGTGTTTTCCTCCCGCTGGGCAAATCTTACGGGAATTGGATTCACATTCGCGGTCCCTGGGGAATGCTGGCCTATGTCGGACTTGTCAGCACACTGGCATCCATCTTTACTGTTGTCATTTTTATCAGAAGATGGATCAGTGAAGGAATATCCTGCGCTTTCCGGCTGACCGATAATTTTATCCTGAACGTTATTTTCCTGGCTGGTCTCATCAGCCTGTTGATATCACTTGGAGTCCCATTGGTACTGGGACTGGTCAAATTAATGAATTACATGGGACCACTTCGGCAATTCAGATCTAACGACAGGTTTGTTTTTCTGTTTTTTTATATAATAAATATCTATTCATTTTATATTCTCTGGCAGTGGTATAGCAGCAGTACAAGGAAGTGGATCGCCACCATAATCCTGCCAATTGCGATAATCTGGATGAGCTATGATGCGTATCTTAACATTCAACCCAAACCGAAAGCTCGTTATAACAAATTAGCAGCTCTTAATGATCGTGACAATATCCTTCCGGAAAACAGCTGGGTGAAAAACCATGACTGGAGCGAATACCAGGCAATCATGCCATTTCCTTACTTCCATGTCGGTTCGGAAAATTATTGGGTTGGGGGCCTTTCTCCAATTATTAATTATGCCTTTATTACTTCCCTGAAAACCGGTTTGCCGCTCAATGCAGTGGCGCTAAGCCGTACTTCTCTTCATCAGACACTTAACAACCTCGACATCTACTTTGAACCCTGTAAGGAATATCCGGTTCTTAAAGATTTAAAGACTTCCAAACCCTATCTTCTCATACGATGTAAAAACTGCAATCTTTCGGATAATGAATGGAGACTGATACATAAATCAACCTTGATTGATTCCAGCAATATTCTGTATTTCTACAGATTCTATCCCGATAGTCTGGGAGCCATACTGAAAGACTACCATACAGAGCTTTTTCTGAAAGCTCAGAAACTATATAAGGATACATCAAATGTGTGGCATTTTTATGAATCAGATTCACCGGAGACCGGTGAAAATCTGTCGTTTGATATGATCCGGGAAAACGAGATATTATCCTGTTCTTTTCCAGATTCCGGCAAATATATTGTATCATTCTGGTTTGATGGAGCGGGTAGGGATCTCTGGCCGGTAACGTATCTTTACATTAATATTGAAGATTCCACTGGCCACAGATATTACAGGAAACGGACTGATTTTTTCAGAGAAATGATAATGCGGGATAATAACCAGGGACTCGTTGAATTTCCGGTTAATATAAAAGACCTGGGCGATATCTTTCGTCTGACATTATATAACCGGTATGTCATCCGCGGTACCATGAATCTGGACAGGATTTTAATCCGTCATTCAGGAGAGGATGTGGTGATAAGGGTTGGAGAAGAACTATACCTTAACAACAGACTTGTTGAAAATAATCTGTGACGAATCGTAAAAAGGTTTCAAGGGGTCAGAACTGATTTTGTTTTCATATTCAAGATTTCAAAAGAAACGGCATCTACTGTGAAATAAATATGTCTCGTTGCATAGTGATGATATCCCTCCTGGGAATAAGGAAATGCTGCCCAGTATACAACTATTAATGATTTTTATAGAGATAGCATTTATTAATGAAATTAAACTTTAATAAAAGATAAAATATTTTGATATTTGATTTTTATAACACGAGAAATTATATAATAATGAAATATGATTAAAAAATCATTACAAATAATTAAAGTTTTAGTTTTTAATT
>JBGPAO010000411.1:0-3536 GCA_041480755.1 Bacteroidia bacterium | reverse complement strand
TGTAATTGCCCATCCTGAAAGCATGCCGGCTACCGCTCCGACAATTGTCAGGAAAATAGTTTCCAGCATAATCATTTTAAAGATCCTCCTTCGGTTCATACCTATTGCCATCAGCATACCCAGCTCTTTTGTCCTTTCAAGAATTGCCATCAGCATGGTATTGATAATACCGAATGCAAGTGCAAGCATTATTATTCCAATAAATATGAAATAATACATAATCATAAAATCATTCATCAATGCAGCATCCGGAGCCAGCTCTTTCCAGGTCCTGACTGAATTATCGCCGGGAATGCGGCTCAGTTTTTCTTTGACAATATCGGCATCATCAATATTATTGAGTAAAATCGCAATTTCATGAATGAGGATATCTTCGCCTCCGTATAGTTTTGACAGTTCTCCTGCATTTACAAAAACTGTGATCTGGTCAAAACCCGTGTTTGTTGTTTTATAAATTCCGCATACTCTGAATATACCCTGGACAGGGTTTCCTTCCTTGTCTGACATTGTGATCTGGACCTTATTCCTGATCCTGTAATCAAGAGCATTGTCCGTTATCAGCAGACCAAACCTGTCAAGTTCCTTCTTGTTGAATTCTTTTCTTAAGGCGTCCCGGAAATCCTTGGGGGATCTGAATCGCTTATCCTTAAGAGTCTCAAGCTTTGTGAGAATGCCTACCGGAATTTTTTCCCTCTTTAGCTTTTCAATTATACTATCGGTAACAATATACTGCTTGAGCTTAAGCAATTCTGCAGTTTTGTCGCTGATCAGTATGTCTCCGGGGCTTTGAGCATCAAGATATTTTCCGCCGTCCTGTACAATTTTCTTATAGATCTCGGTTACCTGTTTTTCTTTTTCCGGATCGATGCCATAGAGAATCACACCTGTATTTGCCCACGGAGTATTTGCCATGGCAATTATCTTGGTCCTTTTTACCCAGCCGGAAAGCTCCTGCAGGGAATCTATGCTTTGGGTAAGCTCTTCAAGATTTCTTATAGTAAGATCTATCTCTTCGTTTTTGATGTATTCGCTATTATGGATCTGAATATGCGAAACTTCATTATATATAGCGTCGTTAAGGCGTGTTTTAATCCAGCCTTCCATAATACCGACAAGAAGCACTCCGGCAATAATGCCAAGTGTTACTGCCACTATAACTACCAGGCTTCTCTTTTTGTTACGCCATACATTCTTCCATGCGATCGACCAAATCATAGCATTTTTTTTAGCTTTTGAGAGCCTCAATTTCTATCAGCTTACCTATCTTTCGTAAAGGATAAATTGTTGCCAGTACTACCATTAATGCAACAATCACGGCCTGCCAGTAAAAATAAGGGCCGAACCATGCGGTGGGCATTACAGCATCCCATCCCCAGTCTTCCATCATATTTGCCATATCCCCTTTCAGTACGACTGGATAATAATAGAAGTACAAAATCAGCGGCATGCTGGCCAGTAATCCGCATACAAGACCAATAGCGCCAAGCAACAACATTTCTATTGTAACAACCCTTTTCAGTTTCTTTTTCTGCATCCCGATCGACACGAGAACACCGAATTCCCTTTTTCTTTCGGAAACCATCATCAGGACCGTTCCGAATATGCCGAAGAAAATGATAAAATAGAGAATCCCGAGCATTGCCATCCCGGACTGACTGTCACCCTGGATTTGTTGATACAGTATTGGATTAAGTTCATACCAGGTTTTGGCTGTAGTGTTTTCATCCGGCAGGAGTGAGTTAATCCTTGCTTTTGCTGTTTTTATTGTCCGGTTTGATTTATCTGTAAGATTAACAACAAGCGAGGTTATCTTACCTTCAGCATCAAAGAATTTCTGTGCTGCAGGTATTGTCATAATAATCAATTTGTTGTCTATTTCTGGTGAAGGCATTTTTAATATTCCCCTGACCGGGAATATTCCGGTTGCAGAAACGCCGTGATACCCCTGCCCCATCAGAATTACCGAATCCCCGATCGCAACTTTAAGATAACTGGCAAGTCTGTCGGACACAAGAATCCCCTGGTCATCGTTTGCAAGAAATCCATTTTCTACTTCTGAGAATCTGCGGATCTCCGGCATGCAGAGTGCTTTGTCTTCATCGGAAAGTCGCAGTTCAAGCTCAAGCCTGGCGGACGATGAATAAGATCTGCCAAGACTCTTTTTCACCTTATCCAGGACCTCATCCGGAATTACACCTGCATCTTTCAAACGCTGTGCAGTCTCATCTGTGATCCTGTATTTTACCAGTTTGGTTTCAGGATCCGAAAAATTCTTTTCCTTTACCGGATCGATCGCAATTACAGCCACACCTTTTGTTTGTGTCCCGCTCGAGGCAAGAGTGAAAGATTCCAGGTGAGGAGTGACTGAAACAACCTTATCGATTTCCGAAATTGCAATAGCAATTGAATCATTATAATCGAATGAGTTATCAATTAACGGGTTATCTTGATATTTTACGTTTTGTACCTGTAAATATCCCGTAAAGGATTCGATAAAATTGTTTATCATATGATCATAACTTCCGAGCTGATATGATCTCATAATTACCGCAAAAAAGACTGCGAAGAAAATTGATGCTGAAGTGATTATGGTACGGCGCCTGTTCCTCCAGAGATTTCTCCACGCTATTTTAAATTCCTCTTTCATTCCTTTTATTTTCTGATATCAACGCACCCTTTTCATATTTTGCTGTGAAAAATAACTTTCCTCAACAGGTATATTGAATTTTATCTCCAGGATTTCAACAAGGGTTTTATTTTCGGGCTCTTCTTCCGGGACAAGTTCAATTTTTGAAGTTATTGTTCTTCCATCCATAATTTTGATGTCCGAACCGGTTTCAGTCCTTACCAGGTAACCATCTTCATCGTACAATTCTGCCCTTAATACAAGAAAATCCTTCTTGTCAATCCACCGGATTTGCTTGCCCCAGACAATTGAGGCATTTTCCCTGGCTGTCATTTTAATTTTATAACATGTCCGGCCGTCTATATTCTCTTCTCCAACGATTTCATGCACATAATCAGTTACCACTGATGATTCCCTCAAAATATCGTCGTTCGTGTAATCCGATCCCATCCAGCCCTGCGACATCATTGAAGGAGGCAGTTTAATCAGCCTGCTGATAGTAGGATTCCAGCTCCACATTTCAGAACCCCTTTTCAGAAAAGTTTGCCCTTCTTCTTTTGCCGGGACAGTAATCAGTGTCAGCGCATAATCCCTTCCAAGAGTCCAGCTTTTGAATTCAATTGTTCTCTGCCATTCAGGCCTTATAACTTTCATTGACATTACACTGTAACTGCTTTTCTCCCCGTTGAACTTCTCATCAGCCTTTCTGACAATATCAGTTGCAGTAAGATCCTGTGCAAAAAGAGCATTCATGCCTGATCCCTGAACCAGAAGAAAGAATATTATTGCACACCTGTTTTTCATAAATAATCTATTTAAATAATTCAATTATCCTGTTTATGGCCTTTTCGTTAGTCGCATCATCATTTGAATCTGAATAAATGCTTGTCAATGCAAAACCCTCCATTGT
>JBGPAO010000410.1:0-3538 GCA_041480755.1 Bacteroidia bacterium | reverse complement strand
TCTTCTTCTCTGACAATATCTTTTTGTAAAAAAGGTTCAGCAGCTTCCTTTACAAGGATTTCATGATCATCAAAGGATTTTATTTCAACTGGCTTCTCTGAAACAGCAACTATCTCATTTTCCCTGAACTGTTCTCTGGAAACAGGTATTTTGATCCTAAAAGTGCTCCCCTTTCCAACTTCACTTTCAACATTTATCTCTCCCCTGTAAAGCTCTACAAGTTCTTTGGTAAGAGCAAGGCCTATGCCGGAACCTTCATGGTCACGTGAATCAGAACTACTAACCTGGTAAAACCGGTCAAAGATCTTTTCCTTTTCTTCATCCGGAATGCCCGGTCCTGTATCTTTTACACCGATTTCAGCATAAGTTCCGGATAAATTATCCTTCTCCCGGGAATACTCCAACGTCACCACAACAGATCCTCTATCCGGAGTAAATTTCAGGGCGTTGGATATCAGGTTCGTCATGATCTTTTGAATTTTATCTTCATCATAAAAACAGGGGGCTGACATATCCTGCAGATCATATTCATAGTTGATCCTTTTGCTCTCGGCGAGAGACAGGAAGGATAATACGATTGTTCTGATAAACCCGGTCAGATCCCCCTCTGAAATTTCGAGATTCAGATTACCGGTCTCAAGTCTGGACAGATCCAGTAACTGATTAATCAGCTGTTGCAACCTCCCGGCATTCCTCTTCATAATACCCAGCAATTTCCGGTCATCTTCTTTTAGCCTTTTTCGATTTTTAAGGAGATCATTTATGGGACCTATGAGCAGGGTAAGAGGAGTACGGAATTCGTGGGAAATGTTGGCAAAGAACCTGGATTTCAGCTGGTCCAGTTCCTGCATTTTATCAACCTCAACCTGTTTGATTTGTATTTCTGCTTTGATTCTTTCCCTGCTAATACGATATCTAATATAATAGCGAACAAGCATAATAAGAATCATGGCATAAAATATATAAGCCCACCATCTGAACCATAAGGGCGGTTGCACTATAAACGGGTATTCAAAAGTCTCACTCCAGATATTGGCTGTGCTTAATGCCTTTACCTTGAATTTGTATTTCCCCGAAGGAATGTTCCTGTAATCAGCTTTATTTTCATTACCCGGGGGATTCCATTGTTTTTCCATTCCCTCCAGCATAAACTGATACCTGATGCTTTGCGGAGCTGCCCAATCGATTGCTGAAAAGTTAAATGTCAGGTTATTAAGGTAATGAGGTAATACTAAATCCACAGGATAATTGTAGAATGGGGCTACATCCGGGAATTTCAATCCCCGGATTCTCACACTTGTGCCTGTGTCCGAAGGACTTTGTTCTGCTTCTTTCATTCCAGGTAAAAGAGCCCTGAAATCGATATATTTTTGATTCAGATGAATATTGTTCAATTGAAGGACTGGTGGTTTTGTATTTTTTTCAAATATGTTCAGATCCAGCATGGTAATTATATCACCGGTGCCCCACCAGAGGCGATTCAGGCTATCCAGACAGACGGAGTTTTCATTAAAAAAAAGACTTTTTAAACCATCTTCAGTACTAAATGAAGTTATGGAATAATTACCATCTCCTCCCGGAGAGAGTAAGGAAAGTCCTCTTTGAGTGCCGACCCAGATATTTCCTTTTTTATCCCCAATGACAGAAGTGACAATATTATTGCTTAAGCCTTCTTTTTCAGTAAAATTTGTAAATGATTGCCCATCAAATTTATTAACTCCCCCTCCTTTTGTCCCTATCCAGAGATTACCGGTTTTATCTTCGAAAAGAGAAGAGACAGCATTACTTGATAAACCTTCATTAATATTATATTGAGTAATACATTCACCATCATATTTGAATAATCCCCAGATAGTGCCATACCAGATATCTTCGTTATTATCCTGCAGAATAGATGTAATAAATTCAATAGGTTTGTAAATGTTTATTCCTGAGAAACATGTAAAAGATTCTCCATCAAATTTTTTTAATCCTCTACCCCAATTACCCAACCAGATGTTTCCCTTTTTATCCTCATATATGCATTCTATATAATCAATAAAAGTTGAACCTGATACTTCTTTATCATAATATAATTTAATTGCATTTTCATCATATTTTTGTAAGCCCGATCCATAATCATCAAAACAGATATTTCCATCCTTATCTTCTAATATGGAGTGGATATTAATGTTATTAAGGCCCTCCTTTTCTGTCATTACCATAAAAGATTCACCATTATATTCAACTAAACCTACTCCATAGATTCCAAACCAGATATTACCATGCCGGTCTTCGATTATAGAAGTTACCTTACCTTTACCTATATCTTCCGGTTGAATGAAATAAGTAAATGAACTTCTCTGAAGTTTCATTACACCACTGCCGTGCGTGGTTAACCATATGTTTCCACTTTTATCTTCTGTGATCGATAAAATATTATTATTACTTAAACCCTCCTTATCAGTAAAATGGGTAAATGATTTCCCGTCATACATATTGACCCCTCCCGCTGTGGCAAACCAGAGATAACCACTGTTATCTTCTTTAATGGAGTTGACCGTATTATTTGATAAACCTTCATTTACAGTAAATTGCCGAAATGATGTCCCGTCATATTTACTTACTCCTTTGTCTGTTCCAAACCAGAGGTTCCCATTTTTATCTTCAATAATAGATTTAACTATATTGGAAATTAAACCTTCATTTTCAGTAAAATGGGTAAATGATACTCCATCATATTTACAAGCTCCCCCTTCCGTACCAAACCAGAAATCCCCATTTTTATCTTCAATAATGTACCTGACTAAATTGTTTATCAAACCTTCATTTTCTGTATACTGTATCCAGTAGTTCCCTTTTTTTTCGAATACTCCATTCTGTGTACCAACCCATATATTTCCATTTTTTGATACCAGTATTGACAGGATAGAATTGAATAATTGTCCCGAATATTGAGTAAAAGATTTCCCATTATATTCACATAATCCCAAGTCTGTACCTATCCATATATTTCCGCTTTTGTCTTCAATTATTGCCCCAATTCCATTATCAGTTAAACCTTCATTTATGGTATAATATGTTAAAGATTTTCCATCGTATCTGCAGATTCCTCCTTGATTTGAACCAAACCACATATTCCCTTTTGTATCCTCCAGCATACTCTGGATATTCGGGTCTATCAAACCCTGTTCAATATCAAGATACTGTATGTTAAAGCAAGCCACATCTTTCATTCGCATGGGTTGAGCTAAAATCGGTTCGGATTGTTTTGCCCTTGTAACGACAGGAGCCCACAGGTAGTAGACACTTTCTGTATATTCACCTTTTTTGATGTTTTCAGGAAACCTATATATCATTGGATTTAAAATAACGCCTTTACCCGGAGTTAAAACCTTGAGTTTTGATATATCTATGTCTATAACCTTCGGGATTCCGGCTTCAACTACCCTGATCCCTGTGTAAGGCACCTTTTTTGGGGGGGCGGCATTAACATTCTTGACTGTTACAGGTATATATGTTAAGGAGTTGGTTCTTACCGGAAAAATCCTTTTTAATT
>JBGPAO010000409.1:0-3538 GCA_041480755.1 Bacteroidia bacterium | reverse complement strand
GGAATAATGGAATATTGGAATAATGGAATATTGAAAAATTCCATTATCAGTACAATTAACAGTTAATCATCATTTTGCTATAGATTGTATTGTTCATTTGATTCCTTTAAAATGAAGGAATCGTCCCAGCTTCCATTATTTCTTTTATACTGAAGACTTTCAATGAGTTTTTTCATTCCATTCTCAATTTTAAAAGCCAGGTTATCCCATTCCTCAAATTCCTCCTCATTAATTTGTTTTGCTTCAATATAAACATGCATCCCGGATACACTTTCTCCCAGCGATGCGAATGCAATATTAAGAAATTGAAGATATTCATTAATAGTCCTTCTGCAATAACCTTCAGCTATGTTTCTATGGACAGAATCAACAGAGGCTATCTGATTTGATGCAACTTTTTTTAATTCATAAGGAAATTTTCTAAAAATACTCCAGGTTAATCCATATAATTTTTTAGCATCCTGCCACACAATCAATTTCATATATCCCCTGTTAATATTTTTTCTTACTGTCATTCAATGGTATTTAAAAGATTCCGTTCCTGTATTCCAGTCTTCCAGTCTTCCAGTCTTCCAGTATTCCAGCATTCCAGCATTTCACCATTCCAGCATTCCATTATTCCATTATTCCATCCTCTATTCCTTTAGAAAAAACTTAATCGTTTCACGATAGTCTCCTCTTAAAACGATAGTACGCCGCACACGCCCCTTCTGATGAAACCATCGGAGCTCCAAGAGGATGTTCCGGTTTGCACTCCTTTCCGAAAGCAGGACAGTCTGATGGTTTTTTCAATCCCTGCAGCACTTCCCCTGCAATGCACAGCTCAGATTCATGAACAGACAGTTCCTGAACGTTAAATATCCGTTCCGCATCATATTCAGAATAAGAATCAGAAAGACGGTAACCACTGTCCGGTATTATCCCTATTCCCCTCCACTTCCGGTCTGTAACAGTAAAAACCTCTTCAAGTAGTTTTTTTGCCGGTTTATTACCCTCTTTAGCTACGGCCCGGCTGTAAGCATTATATACATCATTTTTCCCCTGTTCAAGCATTTTTACTGCATGAAATATTCCCTGCAGGATGTCGACAGGTTCGAATCCCGTTATTACCACCGGGATTTGATATTGTTTTGCGATCGGGATATATTCACCAAATCCCATAATTGTGCATACATGACCTGCAGCAAGGAATGCCTGTATCTTTGAATTCTTCGAATTAAGGATCGCTTTCATAGCAGGGGGAACCAGGACATGTGAACTCAGGATAGAATAATTTTTCAGTCCCCTGCGCTTTGCCTCCTTCACTGAAAGAGCATTGGCAGGAGCTGTCGTTTCGAAGCCTATTGCAAAAAAGACAACTTTTTTATCCGGATTAGCTTCAGCAATTTTAAGGGCATCGAGAGGAGAATATACCATCCTGACATCGCCACCTTCAGCCTTAACGGAAAAAAGATCCTTTCGACTGCCCGGAACCCTTAACATATCACCATAGGACGCAAAGATCACATCTTTCATTGATGCAATAGCTATGGCCCTGTCCACCATTTCAAGCGGGGTAACACATACCGGACAGCCGGGTCCGTGCACCAGGCTGATCTGTTCTGGCAGGTATTCTTCAATATTGTACCGCATTATGGAATGAGTCTGCCCCCCGCAGATCTCCATGATTATCCAGTCATGAGAGATAATCTTCCTGAGTTCTGCTGATAGTTTTTCCACCAGCTCTTTATCGCGGAATTCATCAATATATTTCACGTGCTTATTTTTTCAACTGGTAAATGAAACAGGATTTTAGATATTCCTGATATTCAGGATAACACCTAAGCCATTCGTAATATCACTTATGTTGTTTTGAATATCACTAATTCCCGGACCTATCAAACGGGGTCCTGATAAAGATTCTCCTCAAATTCTCCTAATTCCCTTATCAGGCTTATAGTCTCAAGTGCCTCTTTCTCATCAAGAATATTTAATGCCATGCCTACATGAGCAAGAATATAATCTCCCTCACGTACCTCAGGCAGCCACTGTACGCAAATGTCTTTGACTATGCCTGAAAAATCCACCCTTGCCATGTTCAGGTCAGGATTGCTTTTATCTATGGAAATGACTTTTCCCGGTACTGCAAGACACATATCTTCCTCCTCCCTAAATCAACTATGAAATCAGCGCAAAATAACGAAAAATACAGTTATCGAATGATGTATTATTAAACATTTTGCTTAATTTAGAGGTACAAGGGTGTGGGGCTAAAGGATCACAAGGGACAGCAGGGAACAGGATTGAATCTTATGCACCCGATCATTTAATGTTAAGACGAGAAGAAACTACAGAAACAAAAGAAACAATAGAAACAATAGAAACAATAGAAACAATAGAAACAAATGACAATAAATCATATCAAAAGATTTCAGCTGCTGTTGATATTAATGATTCTACTGACTGGCTGTCCACATGGTTATAAATATAACCAGGGCTTTTTGCCGACATCACCAGTAAACCTGGAAGATTTCAATACTGAGTATGATGATTATAACCCGAGTTCTCCGACGTATGGTACAACTTTTCCGCTTCTGTTCTCAAGCAATCGAAAGAGTCAGGGAGCACAATACGATATTGTTAGTGAAATCTTTGAGATCTGGTTTGACAGGGATGATGGAACAATTACCGCCGGAAGGGCAGTTTACAATCCATATGATGAGGACGAATTTCTGATTCGGAATATGGTACCTCCAACTATCAACACCCCTTATAATGAACTTGGGCCTTATATTATTGATTATTATTCTCTTTACTCTAATTATAACGATATATATTACAAGAAATATCTTATCTTCTATGCAAATGACCAGTCCGGAAACCTGGATATCAGGTACACGCTTAACCATAATCCAGCAGATGATTCTTCAGTTGTTTTCATACCTCCGGAACCAGTGACCTTCCTGAATTCAGATTATAATGAAGCTTATCCCTGTCTTGATCTTGAGTTGAACAGGATTTATTACTGTACTTACCAGAATGGTGATTTTGATTATGACCAGATCGGTATACCAGGAGGCATCAGTAAGAACTTTTCGGACTATGGAACAGAAACGGTCCAGATCAGAGGAGCAAAATACTCCAATGAAAACCTTGGTATGAACTTCGGCAAGATGAGCAAACCAAAACGGCTTTATATCAAGGACGTGCCGCCAGGATATCCAAAAACGGATGTTCTCTGCTTTGAATACGCCGACCAGGTCCCAAAAGGATTTGTGGTTGATAGAAAGACCATGTTGGAAAAATCCCTAAAGGGACCACTGGAGAGAATTCTGGAAGGACTTGGATGGAACTGGAATGATTTCAACCCATCAATGGTGACATTTGCCGATATGGACTTTGAGGATGCACCACAGGAAGAAACCAAAGAACCGCCAAAAGAAAAACCACCAGTGGACAAAACACCACTACCAAAGAAAATAATTCTGGACTGGTAATATGGATAAACCAACGGTGAAAATTGCTAATAATATTTGTATTGATTGTGGATGCCTCCTGG
>JBGPAO010000408.1:0-3559 GCA_041480755.1 Bacteroidia bacterium | reverse complement strand
TGGTCCTCAAGATAACTCCCATCCGACCACCTTACTACTCTTACTGCAATTTTGTTTTTCCCCGGTTTTACTTTCCCGGTTATTTCATATTCAGATGATGTCATGCTTCCTTTATCGAATCCTGTATACTCTCCATTTATCCAGACCCAGTATGCCGCCTTCACACCTTCAAAATGAAGGAAAATCTTCCTGCTTTCCCAATCTGAAGGAATATCAAATTCCCTTATATAACATCCTGTCGGATTAAATTCAACAGGGACATTCGGCGGATCATAAGGCGAAAACTCCATCGGCACATTCCGGTATATATAATAATCATATCCCTGCATCTGCCATGTCCCTGGCACCTGGATCTCATTCCAGTCAGAAGGATCATATTCATTCATATAGAAATAATCCGGCGATGTCATCGGACTCTTGCTCCAATAGAACTTCCAGGTACCGTCCAGCGATAAATGAAATGGTGATTTTTCCCAGTCACCTTCCACAGCCTGTTGCACATTTTCGAACGGGACATATGGCACATGCGGAGGCTCCTGGTATTCCTGGACCATCGAAGGATTATCGATATATTTTCTTAAAAAATCAAACTGGTCATACTGAGCAACAAGGGTCGGAACAAACAACCCTAAAAATGCGCAAATCAATAATAATGATCTCATCCTTAATTTTAAATTATAAATTTTAAATTTCAAATTTTTACTGTTCAAAGCTCCATAGCAACTCCATCGTCAGTCCTCCTGCATTTTCAAGGTCTATATATTCATATCTTCCTGAACCCGGTTTGCCTTCCTCGCCCCAAGTTCCGCCCATTGAAACGACATATCCTTTGGATCTGTAATCATTCAGAACCGTATCCATATCTTTTACAGCATAAGCTAAATGATGAATACCTTCCCCATGTTTTTTTATATGGTCATCATATACAATCGGAGTTGACACCGGGATGCACCATTCAAAAGCAATATCGCCCTGCCTTTGCCAGCCCTGGATAAGATCATGATCGACGGGAGTGCCATAATAATGTTTATTTCCAAGCTTAGGATGATTGATCTCAAACTCAGGGAATCCGATCTTCCTCCAGAAACCGGATACATTTTCTATGTTATCATTCAACAGGGCAAAAGCATATTGATTTAGTTGCATATTATGAAGGTTACCTGAGGAAAGCTTGTTCATTAATTCATAATCCTCATCTCCCCATGTATAACCAAGATAAAACTTCCCTTCATCTTTTGTGTCCATCAATACATAGTTTATTTTACCTCTCTTTGTCGATAGAGTAATCTCCTCCTTTACATTTATTCCTATAGCGGCCAGGCGGGCTATTTCTTCCTGAATGGCCTTCTCATTATCCAGTCTGTAAACGAGGCTCATTGCCCCGTTACCAGATAAAGTCTGGAATTGATTAAACACGGATTCTCCTCCGACTGTCTGGATCCATGTGATATTTGCTCCGCCCAGGTTGGCTTTTGCCACTTTCAGTCTGATTGTTTTTCCTGATTTCTTAAGTACAGCATCCACTGTATCCAGATCCACAATCTGGTCAAATCCCAGGTTTTTCCAGTGAGAAATAGTATTATTCAGATCTTCATTCACCCATAGGACCTGATCAACGTGTTTAAAATGGTTTTGATAAATTATTTTCATTACCATTCCCGGTTCAGACAAATCACCTTCTGATGCAGAAGATAGCCCTATCATATCAATGACCTCACCTGGAATTAATATTTTCCCGGATTTCACATCAACTCTTTTGGTTATATCGATGGCAGATTCACCGGCAAGGTCCTGGCCATAAATTTTATCGATTTTGAAATCCTTATCGGCGGGTAAAAGAATGGTAAGACTATTAAACCGGCCGAATATACCTATAAGGTTATTTATATCGTCAGACTGAACTGTAACATCGGCCAGCGGATAATAGATCTTTTTATCAGACGAAACCCGCGGGAGTGTCCCGACTGCAATCGTACCGTCCGGATGTTTGGAACAGATAACATAGGGTGGTTCACCTTCACATTTTACATCAGGTAGTTTCATCCCCCTGGCAACACGGGCAGGAGCTATCTGGATCACTTCTCTTCCTGTTACCCAGGTAGCCCATGCATCACCCTGCTGAAATTTCCATGAATCAGTAAGCATTACCGTATCGAGAATATTATCTGTCAGCCCGGCTCCAAGTGCCGGTGCAATACGATGCCAGCGGACTGCCCTGGTAACCTCATCAATCCTGTGTTTAAATCCGAAAAGATCATAATTATAACCTGAAATCTCCATGTCGTCAGGATGCCTCAAAATGCCAAGTGCACAGCCAAGCACTGCACCAAGATAAGGTTCGTCTTCACAATTGATGATAACTTTTTCGCCTGTACCTGACAATTCAAGAAGAATCTGAGCTACCCTGTCGAGAGTTGTCGGAATGGAAAGTTGCTGTGTTATATCGTATGTCCTGAAAATATGAGTAATTTTTGCTACAGCAATGGCTTTTTGAAGTACTCCGCCATCATCCCACGTACGATAACTGCCGATTTTATGATAGTTTTTTGTATCCCATGGACATTCTTCATCATTCAATGGCCCTCCGCCACGGGCGTGCTCAACATACATACCCGGGGCATATTCCTCTACCATGCGGGTAATCATCTCCCTGAATTTCAAATCATCTCCCCTGAAACCATAATCAATTTTCCAGTACTTTATTCCTGCGTTTTTGCTTGTTGTCAATCCTTCCCTGTAATAGTTCTCTGTTATTTTATCCGCCATGATTATACCATCTTTCCGGTCACCGTGCGGGTGAGAAGGCAACCATAAACCTGTACCTTTCCATCCATTAGTCAGGACCAGCCGGTTTAATTTCATTAACCTCTCTTCAGCAGAGCCGGTGCAGGAAGGGAATTTATCCTCAGCAACCAGCAGCGAACCAAGTTCCCAATTCGAACTTTCAAATTTCAAACCGGTCGGCACATCCCAACCCAGATCAAATAATAAAATCATATCCTGTTTCAAAATGCCCGGGAACGCTTCGGACCAACCGTCTTCACCAAAAAGATTCTTCTCTGTAAGATAACCTGCAGTCACAGAATGGCCTCCAAGAGCCAGGGTATGTTTTACCGAAGTCGAATCTGTTGCATAATTCTGCGCTCCCCATGTACACCAGTAGTCGGGAGAAGTATTCGTTTCCTCAGGTACCAGGTTTATACCTGTCTGTAAATCTGATCTTTGATTACAGGATATGCTGATAATTATTATTATCAGATACGATACTAATCTTAAATAGTGCATAATGTATAGATCCCTGTAATTATTTTCCGACCAGCGCCTGATATGTAAGAACCTGGAATTTCTGATGGATATCTCCGTATTGCATCGGGCACATTTGCGTAAAGAACAGGCCTATAAGGTCTTCCTTTGGATCCATCCAGTAAGAAGTGGAAAAATATCCTCCCCAGCTGTAATTCCCGACCGAGCTTAATATTTGATTTTTGGTACCTTCAGTAACAAGACCGAATCCCAGCCCAAAGCCGCCATCACCAAAAAGATCACCTGCCTGATTCAT
>JBGPAO010000407.1:0-3563 GCA_041480755.1 Bacteroidia bacterium | reverse complement strand
GTACCAGTACTTATTGTCCATTGTGGGAACCATGGATAGAAATAAGGCACCTGGAGATCCACTGTTTTTTTTAAGATGGTCAGTAAGTTTCCTGATATTATTCAATACTTTTTCAGGTTCTTTAAAAACAGAATTATTAAATCGCTGAAGTATAAATTTTGTAATATTCTTACCAGCATGTTTAATCAGAAGGAAGGTTTCATGTATATGACCTGATCCATAAGGTTCACACGAATGGAACTTCCCTTCAGGTTGAAATTTGGCAGCAATGGCAGGATAATCGTACATAATCAGGTCCAAAGATTTTTAGGATAAATTCCATTTCCGATCAGCTTACGTATATTCTGAACAGCGGCTTGCTTATCTTCTTTATATGTCACACCAAACCATTTATCTGTTGCAGGAAGAATTTTAATGTTACCTTTTCCGCTTTTAATAATTTCATTAACAATTTTAGGTATATATAATTCCGCCTTTATATTGGAAATATTTTCCCTGATGAATTCCGTGAATTGTTTCCCTATGTGATCAAATATTGCCGGAGTAAAACCCCATATATTCATGGAGACAAGTGCATCAGCGGATAATGGGACATCCCGGCCATGCTCATCCCGGTAGGCTATCCCGCCATTTATTCTGAAGATTTCAGGTCGTTCCACTACCGCTTTTAAAAATGACTGGTCATCGGATTCACAAATACCCCTTGACACGGATCCATAGTCCGACAGGGTATTATGAATCTGGTAACCTATCATACAATAGTTTGAACTACCTGCATGACTTTTGGACATCAAATATTCAACCATCTTAAGATAGCTTCCCCGGCCGTAAAAATCATCCGCATTTATAGCTACAAAAGGTTCATTAATTGCTTCAGCCGCAACCCAGATTGCATGAGCCGTTCCCCATGGTTTAATTCGAGCAGGCGGGCATGTGTACCCTTCAGGGATCATATTCAATTCCTGATATACAAATTCCATCTGAATCTTGCCGGCCAGTTTATGTTCAAAAAATTCCCTTACATCTTTTTCAATCTCTTTCCTGATGACAAAAACGATTTTGCCAAAACCAGCTCTGATGGCATCATATACTGAATAATCAATAATTGCTTCGCCCGACGGGCCGACCTGGTCAATCTGTTTCATTCCGCCATAGCGGCTGCCAATACCTGCTGCGAGAATTAATAGAGTTGGTCTCATGTCAGTTTTTTGCCACCTTATTCTAAAAATCTCCCAATCCGAAAACTGGTTTCCTTACCATCCACCTTCCTCTGGTAAAATCAGGGAAATCCTGTGGCTCACCGCCGTCAGCAATGGATCTTTCAGATAGAGGAGATACTACGCTCCATGCTGCAGCATCATAGGCATCCAATGGAGGCTGGACTTTATTCTTGACAGATTCTATGAAAGCATGAACTACGAAGAAATCCATTCCCCCATGACCAGCACCTTCAGCCTGAGCTTCATATTTTTTCCAGAGCGGATGATCATATTTTTCAAGGAAAGATTCTGCCGGATCCCAGACGTGAGGCTGGCTGATACCTTCTATATATATCTGGCTTCCGTCATCCATCCAGATTCCTTTCGTCCCCTGAACCCTGAAGCCAAGGGAATAGGGCCTCGGCAGATTAGTGTCATGGCTTATCAGTATAGTTTCACCATTATTGCATCGTATCAGTGTAGTAACTATATCCCCCAATTTGAAAATTATATCCGCATTGGGATGGTCTTCCCCGGCAGTTTTTACTATATAATCATGAAGTCCGCGTGTTTTCGTGGCCACTGAAGTTAAGGAAACGAAACGGTTCCCCCTGTTTATATCCAGATAATTCGCTACAGGGCCCAATCCGTGAGTCGGGTATATATCGCCATTCCGGTTAATCGATTGGTAAGTTCTCCATTCTGCTTCACCGATAGCACCCGGACCGAATTCTACACCAGGATTGAATTTTACCTCGCGAAGATCATGCTGATAACCACAATGACAATGG
The DNA here is from genome assembly GCA_041480755.1 of Bacteroidia bacterium. Classification (GTDB taxonomy): domain Bacteria; phylum Bacteroidota; class Bacteroidia; order Bacteroidales; family SM23-62; genus LJUQ01. Next base: position 1,573 of record JBGPAO010000407.1, on the reverse strand, counting down.
ATCAGCTCTCCGAATATGCCTTGTTTAACCATGTTCAAAATGGCCATTACATCTCTGCGATAACAAACATTTTCAAGGATCATGCAAGGCATACCGGTTTCTTCAGATGTATTTACCAGGTCCCAGCATTCCTCTATCGTTGTAGCTGCGGGAACTTCGACTGCTGTATACTTGCCCGCTTTCATTGATGCAACTGCCATTTGTGTATGCCAGAGCCAGGGAGTGGCAATGATTATCCCGTCAAGATCATCCCGGCTGACAAGTTTAAGGTATGCATACTCATTTTCCGAGTATGCTTCAGGTTTCGGCTGCCCGGCTTTTTCAACGAGCTTTTGTGCATTCATGACAGCTGTATCCTTTATGTCACAAACAGCCTTTATCACCACATCGTCTCTTTCCAGTGCAAGGCCCAGGAGGTCCGTACCACGCCCTCCCATACCAATAAATCCCAGGCGAACTTTTTCCTCAGATAGCACCATCCCATTCAGAATTGAAGGGGCCATTGCCAGTCCAAGACCGGCCAATGTGTTCTTTTTAATGAAGTCCCGTCTGTTTAGATCCATAGTATTAATGATTAAATGATTTTATAACTTATAAGGAAGGTATGAAGATAGAAAATTCCCTCCAAATAAATTCAAGTTTTTATAAAGCATGGAGCATGGGGTAAAAGAAATGGTCAAATTGTTTAATGGCTAAATTGTTAAACTGCTAAACTGTTAAACTGTTAAACTGTTAAACTGTTAAACTGCTAAACTGTTAAATTGGTAAATGGCTTGATGGGTAAAGAGTTAAGCTTCAAGCTACTGGAAAACCATGACAATTTAGCAATATAACAATTTAGCAATTCTTTGACTTCAGAAATCCAGCAGCTTCTTTAACCGGGGGAGTCCTCCTTTACTTACAGGAAGTTTAGTGCCATCTTTAAGAATAACAATATATGAGTCTTTTTCATAAAGCTGCAACTGGGTTATTTCGCCCAGTCTGACTATATATGAACGATGGATCCTTATGAATTCTTCGGGGGCCAGATGTGACTCAAAATATTTCATTGTTTTCTGTTTCAGATATTTATTGTCCTTTGTGTACAACATAATATAATCATCTTCAGCCTGGATATACCTGATCTCATTGGTCGGAATGACATTTATTTTTGATCCCCACCTTACTACCACCCTGTGAATTACTTCGCGTTGTTTATCGATATGTGCCAAAAGTTTATCGGTAATACTATTATCGCCTGAGTTAATTCTTTCTCTTGCTTTTTTTACTGCCTCAAGGAATCTCAAACGACTATATGGTTTCAGAAGATAGTCGACTGCATTATGTTCAAATGCTTTTATTGCATACTGATCATAAGCCGTTGTAAAAATTATTGCCGGAATATGGTCAAGGACCTCAATCATCTCAAATCCCGTTAGTTTGGGCATTTGAATGTCAAGGAATACAAGTTCAGGCTTTAATTCATTAATAGCCTTCAAACCTGAAAAGCCGTCCTCATATTCACCAATGATTTTAATATCCGGATGATCTTTAAGGTAATCCCTTAGGAGATCCCTTGCCAGTTTTTCATCTT
>JBGPAO010000406.1:0-3564 GCA_041480755.1 Bacteroidia bacterium | reverse complement strand
GTTTTGCCAGCAATCCGTTTTTCATAAGGGACAGGCAAACATCCCATGCAGTTTTACCACCTTTGGGTTTTATAACGATAGCGTTTAATAATCCTTTGCCACGCACAATTTCCACCATATCTGAATTAATCTTTCTTAATTCTGAACGGAAATATTCTCCCAGGGCGGCTGCATTTTCGGCCAGTTTCTCTTCTTTAATTATTTTCAGGGCTGTTATTGCTATTTTAGCCGCAACAGGATTGCCTCCAAAAGTCGAACCATGCTCTCCGGGTTTAATGCAGAGCATAATATCATCATCAGCCAGTACTACTGAAACCGGATAAAATCCACCTGAAAGAGCCTTTCCAAGTATTAAAATATCAGGACGTACATTTTCATGGTCGCAGGCAAGCAGTTTCCCTGTCCGTCCTATTCCTGTCTGGACTTCATCAGCAATAAACAGTACATTATGTTTTTTACAGAGTTCGTAAGACTTGCTGAGGTATCCCTCATCGGGAACAAAAACTCCTGCTTCACCCTGTATGGGTTCAACAAGGAATCCTGCAACATTGGGATCCTTTAGTTCTTTTGCCAGAGCATCCACATTGTTGTAAGGTATTTTGATGAAACCGGGGGTAAATGGACCGTATCCTCCATATGAATCGGGATCAGTTGATATGGAGACAATAGTAATAGTCCGTCCATGGAAATTATTTTCACAAACTATGATTTTTGCCGCGTTTTCTTTAATGCCTTTTTTCATATATGCCCACTTCCTGCAGAGTTTTAAAGCAGTTTCAACTCCCTCTGCACCGGTATTCATTGGCAGAACTTTCTGATATCCAAAATATCTGGTAATATATTCCTCAAATTCACCAAGAGAACTATTATAAAATGCCCTTGAAGTAAGAGTCAGTCTTCCAGCCTGCTCAATCATTACCTGAAGGATCCTGGGATGACAATGTCCCTGGTTAACCGCAGAGTAGGCTGACAGAAAATCGAAGTACCTTTTTCCTTCGACATCCCATACAGATACCCCTTCTCCCCTGTGAAGTACCACCGGGAGCGGATGATAGTTGTGAGCACCGAATTTTTCTTCCCTGGCAATGTAATCTTTGATAGTCATTTTAGTATTTTTAATAAATGAGTTTTGAAAAATAATTTCCAAAAATAATCATTTCTAATTGATCATTGATAAAGCAGACTGTTACTTTAAAAACTGATGTTGTATAATAGTTCTAAGTTCCGGGTTCCAGGTTCTCGGTTACGTAGAAAAATGTAACTGAAACCGGAATGTCTTGCTCACTATCAAAGGATTTTGCAAGTTCCACACAAATAAATCATTAAAAACCAGCCATTTACTTGACAAAGTCTGATTAATGTTGTATATTTTGAATAATTTACTTCTCAACAGAGTTTGGTTTCGGGAACTCTAAATTCCTTCTCACCTCGCACATGGTTGAGTTCCGTTAGTTTATGTTTTTTGCTCTCTTTCAATTCAATTGCGGAAAAACATCAAAACATAAATATTAAATCTTAAAGACATTAGAAAGTCTTTAGATTATTGAACTCTAAGAAGTTACCTATAATACATTTACAATGAAAAAATTTACTTTTTTCTTTTTCGTGTGTTTGTTTGCTGGTCACGCATTTTCTCAGATACGACCGGAGAATCCTGAACCGTTTCTTTTCAGACCTGTGACACATTCCGGGAACTTAAAAAGTTCTGAAAATAATGTACAAGCCAAGTCTTTCTATCAGTCTAAAGAAGACTGGCAGACAATAATCGATACTACCTGGGGGCCTGGACTTCCTCTAAATGAAAAGCTTGCTATTTTTGATACTTACACGGGGGCACTCACAACAGGATTTGCAGGTTTCAATTCACTGGGCATTGACCCGACTGAATGGGACTCAATAAAATCTTCTTACCGTTCCCGGATTGATTCATCTACAAGCAAGGGTGCATTTGCAGCCCTGATGGGCCGTTTGGCTTATGATTTACGTGACTGCCATGTCCGTGCCTACGACACTACCATAATATATACTCCGCTAAATCCCGGCATACCTGTTCTGGTTCCCGGTCCTTTTGAAATCAGTCATTTTGGGGCTGTTCTGACGGTTTTACCCGATAGTTCACTGCTTGTATTAAGGACCACTGAAAACCATCCACTCGACCTGCAACCTGGCGATATTGTACTTGGATATGAAGGGGTACCATGGAAGGACCTGGTGGATGAACTGCTTGGGTCCGGTATCCCAATCTTTTTCTATCAAAGGAATTCAAATAGTGCAATAAGATATAACGAATTGGTAAGTGCCGGAATGAACTGGCACTTGTTTGAAACAATCGATATTGTCAAATATGCAAGTGGTGATACCGTTCATCTTCCTGTATATCCCCTGGTAAACCTGCCAGTTCCCACAGACAAAACAGAATGGTGGGGCTTCATGTGGAATAACGAGCAACTGCCTGTTCCTGGAGTTCCTTTTTTTGATCCAGAGGAATTTGATGAACGATCTGTCACTTATGGTATTATTGATGGAACAAATATTGGTTATATTAATGTATATGCTGAAGTATTTGAAGGGAATTATGGATTTAATTATACTTCAGATGATCAGTTTTATGAAGCAGTCAGATCTCTTTCAGGAACAGAAGGCCTGATTATTGATTTAAGATATAATTTTGGGGGATGGTCATTATTTGACCAGGCATTTAATCTTCTTTTTAATATTAGGCAGCCTACCCTTGAAGATGCCATTCGCTGCAATCAGACTGATTTTAGTCTCTGCCCTGTAACGGATTATTCGTTTTATGGTCCCCCTATGTTAGTTTCTGTAAAGGATCCGAATTTGCTTTTTATACCAGGCAATCCTATGTCCTGGTATGACCGGCCACTGGCCATTTTAACCGGTCCGAATTGTCTCAGTATGGGCGACATGACAGCTTACAGGTTCAGCTACCATCCCATGGCAAAGTTTTTTGGCAAATCAACCAGTGCAAGCCTCGGTATATTGTGGGGAATTGATACTTATCCGGAATGGATATTAACTTACCCTATAACTGATATGTTTCATGTAAATGATCCGGATATTTTTCTCAGCGGCCGGGAATTCCCGGTGGATGACAGCGTTTGGTTTGATAAGGATGGTGCAGCCAAGGGGGAGGATGCCGTTGTACAAAAAGCTATGGAATGGATACAAAATCTTTCCTATGCACATAATGTATTGGTTAATCCTACTTATGCTGTCCTTGGAGAAGGAACAGTTACTTTGACCGCAAAGGTCGAAAATCCAAATGGACATAACCTTTCTGTGAATGCCCGTATAACCAGTTTGGATAGTACCATTAATGAGACTGTTTCACTGCTTGATGACGGAAATCATAACGATGGTGATATCGGGGATGGAATCTGGGGGGCGCTGTGGCCGATTCCGGAAATGAAAACAATATTTGCAGTCGATATAATTACTGAAGATTTAACTGCCGCTACTTCCCGATCCATACCTGGGGCTGCAAAATTCACTACTATCGGTCCGGTTGTGGTTGATGATACTACCTATTATGTCCTCACCAACCTG
>JBGPAO010000405.1:0-3590 GCA_041480755.1 Bacteroidia bacterium | reverse complement strand
TATAATCAGCTTCCTTTGGAAATACTATTGTGGCAGACTTATTTCTGAATTCTTCCCTGACAGGAAAAAATTCCACTTCAAATTCATTATAGATTTTAGAAACGGTATCATAAATAGTATTGCCATATTCATCAAAACCAATTGGCCTGCTGTTCTCTCTATCCAGAATAATAGAATCCTTGCTGTCAATATAGCTCTTCAGTATAGGATTATTAGCTGCATAATATTCGTATAAATTAGGTTTAGGCAGTGCAACCTGATTCATCACAAAATATTTTCCATTCAGATAAAGAGGACTTTCAAAATTTAAAGGTATTCCATCCAACATCGAAACGTTGTTATATTTTTCAAAAAGAGCAAACTTTTCTCCTAAAGTTTGAATCTTTCTCTTTCCATTTATACTTCCTGATTGAATTACATGCGCAGAAATTATATAATCCAGTATTGAAGATGTTACCTGGCCTGTATCAAGAAATTGAGAAAATGCATCGTTATCAGGAATGAAAAGAGTATATCCGTCATTTTTCAGAAACAGGGTATCGTATTTATACTCTTTTATATACTGAACAAATGATGTCAGATTTATTTCTTTCTGTACAGCATCCCAAAGATTTATATTAACTGTTTCAGGTTTTGTGCCATAATGCTCATCCCAGTATTTTTCACAACCAGTTAATATGATTGCCAATGAAATCCCTGTTATAAAGTTCTTGTATTTCATTCTTTATATTTTAATAAGGTTCAAATCTGATATAATCCCATCCTAATCTTCCCGGAATAAGTGATCTTAACTCAACAGTATGTTTCTCATATCTTGCAAAATTGATAACCCCCAGTTCTATTCTGGCAAAAGGATAGGCTGATGAACCGCCTGTTGCGAGATCAAACAATCTTCCAATATTTTTTCCATCAATGTAGACTTCAATAAGCGCATTTTCCGGATTATATGCATCTACTCCAAGAAAGGCTGTATATTTCCCCTGTACAATTTTGGGGATAGTATATGATATAACAAAGTCCCCATCCATGAACAGATAATCATTCCCCCACGCTGAAGACTGCTGATCACCTAATTCTATAAAAAACAGATCCGTGCCTGACCATTTGACAACACTGAGCCAGGAAGTATCTTCAATCAGATAGGTACCAGCCTCCTGTCTGAATTCATTTATTAGTGGTTCATCCCAGAATTCATATGTCTGTATTGCCCTGGATGGCCTTTGCTGTTTTAAAATCTGGTTGATAAAGTGAATGGCACCACTTTGTGTGAGGACATTACTTTGATCATAATAAAAACCTATATAATCAATATAGGTGGTATCAGGAGGATTAATGATGGTATCGAAAATCTCTTTTCCTTTATTAATTTGAATATCCAGCTCCAGACCGCTAATATTTAACGGAACTTCTGAATAAGTGGAATAATTTGTAGCAGTACCCACAAATTCATCAAGAAACCAATTTTCTTCCAGGATATGATATGCAACAAAGTTATATAGTGGATTTGTCAGGTTAGTGTAATCTGAGTTTCCCGGACTGATCAAATTTGCGAGATCCTCAAAATTTGATATGTTCTTAATGTTTAATAAAGAATCGGGTTCAATCAATAAGGTTAAAGGATGATAATCCTTTGTTTTATCCTTAATATTAATATTAATTTTATCCTTAAGCCCTGTTGCATCAACTGCCGCCTTGAATATTGAACAACCCGGATGCTGTTCAAGCCATTGATAGCTTGTAAATGTGATAGGTATCAATGTTTTACTTATAACATGAATAAAACCGTTTGATAATTCTATGTTTTCCTTTACAACCGGTGCCTGGTTGTTTATCTTATAGTAAGCGCTATCTGTTCCAATAACAAAGCTTACAGTAAGCAGATCACCTGAAAGAGTGTATTCCGGGAGAGCACCAAAGGGAAAATCGTTTGCATTAATACCCATGTTAACAACATGATATCTACTCAATGCAGAGACATATTCCTTGTCATTCAATAAATCATCCAGAGTTGAAAATTGTTCGCTTTCTTCGATAAATTGGTTAACGGCATTATTGCCTGGTAAAAACAAGGTATAACCAATACCATCAGGATTATAGGCACTTAAAGTTTTATCAATACCACCCGCCACTAAAATTTTCATAAAACTGGAATATATTGAGTCATTTTCAGCAATATAGTCATATATAGTCATCTGTTCCTGGTCCTCAAAACCTGGTTTAATCTCCGGTGGTTTAGTACAGGAAAAATTCCCTATTATAGTGACAAACAGGCTAAATATTAATGGTATTCTTTTCATATCTAATAATTATAATAAGGATTTTGAATTAAGCTTTTATTACGTTCTATTTCTGATTTATAAATAGGTAAATACCATCCTAACGGATTTGTCAGTTTCGTGGCCAAAATCCTTTTCTGTGTAGATGGAACATTACTGACAATAATTTCAATAAGTTTGCTTTTCCTGCTGTAATCATTCCTTCTTCCCATCCTGAGAAGGTCAAACCAGCGTTTGCCTTCAAAAGCTAATTCAAGCGCCCGCTCCTGAAGGATAGCATCTTCATAAGCTTCCCGGGAATCTGGTATTACTAATTCCGGAACCCCGGCTCTGGTGCGTATCCTGTTAATAATTTCCAATGCTTCCGGATAACGTTCAAGCTGTGATAATGCTTCTGCTTTCATCAGCAAAACATCTGCAAACCGATAGACTATCCAGTTACAGCTTCTCTGGTCTGATCCTGTTCGGGTTGTTTTTCCATCTGGTGCTCTTCCGACATATTTCCAGATTACAAAGTCTTCTTCTCCCCATTTTTTAATTGAGGCATCCTCTCCCCTGGTTAGTTCAGCTGCAAATTCCTTTGCAAAATATTTTATCGCTTTCTCACTGGGATCATATTGATAACTGTACCGTGAAGTCAGATCGTACATACTATTATTCTGGTTGCGGCTGTTATCAAACTGAAATTCAAAAACACCTTCAAGTGAATTGCCCGGGTAGAATATTTCAAACCATTTTACGGTCGGCATCAGAACATAATATTGTTCAACCGCTTCAATTTTTTCAACATAGTCAATAACTGCCTGGTAATCAAAAAGCCATAATGAAATATCCGCAATAAGGGCATCATATGCTGCTTTTGTTGCTCTCCCCCTTAACTCTTCCAAAGTGGGATATCCATCAGTGGTTGCATATTTTCTGGCCTCTTTCAGATCATTTATAATGAATCTTAAAATCTCATCTCCATCCGTTTTTGGAATATAAAAATCAGAATCATCAGTTTCGGTTGGTTTTAAAATGAGTGGTACATCTTTAAAAATCCTGACCAGGTAAAAATAGCTGAGCCCTCTTAAAAAAGTAACTTCAGAAATATAACTCTGCATTTGATATTCAGTGAAAGTATTATCTATTTTCCTGACAAGCGGGGCATTTTTTATAACTTCGTTGCAATAGTTAATAACCTTATAAAATTGACCCCAGTTACACAAATCATTTTCCGGGTAAATATTTCCTTCACTGATTTTTCGTTCAGCATCAGCCTGATTGACATCCCCCTTAACCATATCGGCTCTCATTTCTCCAAATTTGAATAAT
>JBGPAO010000404.1:0-3594 GCA_041480755.1 Bacteroidia bacterium | reverse complement strand
AGTGAGCAGTGAACTGTGAAGAGTGAAGAGTGAAGAGTGAAGAGTGAACTGTGAAGAGTGAGCAGTGAACTGTGAAGAGTGAAGAGTGAACAGTGATTTGTAAAACTCGGAACCATGTCCTGATGAATATCAGGACCTAACCTGGAACTGTCAGGTCATGAAACATATTCTTCAAATAATTCTTATCATTTGTGTCTCATTAGCTGGCTTTGGGATTAACGCTCAGAATATACCGACGCCAGAATTAGTAAATGCCGAGCTTGCTTTATATCAGAAATTTACCGGACTATATAAATCTTCGGATGTCTCTCAAATAAATGAACTGAATTCTCAGATCCTGGATAAGCTTGAACTGCTTCTTAAAGATCCCCTGTCTTTTGACTATAATTTTGATTCGCTTCGCTGGACAGGCAGGATATATTCCCCTGACAGGAAACTGCGGTTTATAACCTGGAATATCCCGGCTGTTAATGGTACGCATACCTATTATGGATTTATCCAGTATTATCCAAAGAAAGGTAAACCATGCCTGGTTTTCAGGCTCCACGACCGGTCTCAGGAGATCACCCGGCCGGAATCTGAAATCCTCAGCCCTGAAAAATGGTGGGGAGCCCTTTATTATGTGGTACTGATCAATAAGTATAAGGGGACCCGTTTCTACACTATTATAGGCCTCGATATGAATGACAGGTATTCAAACAAAAAGGTTATTGATGTGCTTACTTTTAAAGATAATAATACACCTGTTTTTGGCCGGCCTGCATTCCGGATTGAAGGAAAACTTAAGAACCGCGTGATTTTTGAATATGCCGAGGATGTGGTTATGACTGCCAGGTTCAATGAAGAAAATAAAATGATCGTGTTCGACCATCTGTCCCCTATAGATCCCGCGTTAAAGAACAATCCCCGTTTCTATGCCCCGGATTCCTCCTATGACGGATTCATATTCAGGAAAGGTGTCTGGGAATTTGTCCCGGATGTCGATGTAAGAAATCCGTAAGTGACGAATTGTCAGTCAATCCTCATTGGCACGCCGTTTGAAAATATGGAAGTTGTCAATTAAGTTATATTCTTAATAATGAGTATTATGCAAAAGGGTAAAATTGATGTAACCACCGAGAATATTTTCCCGATAATTAAGAAGTTCCTGTATTCCGAACATGAGATTTTCCTCCGGGAGCTTATCTCCAACGCTGTCGATGCAACGCAAAAGCTGAAAACACTTGCTTCCCACGGTGACTTTAAGGGAGAGCTCGGGGATCTTACTATACGCGTTTATTTAGATAAAAAGAAAAAAACGCTTACCGTAAGCGATCGCGGTATTGGTATGACAGAGGAAGAAATCGCGAAGTACATTAACCAGATTGCCTTTTCGAGCGCCGAAGAATTCCTGGCGAAATATCAGAACCAGGAGAGTGCGCTCATCGGCCACTTCGGGCTTGGATTCTATTCTTCATTCATGGTCTCGGATAAAGTCGAAATAATTACACGCTCATGCCAGGATGATGCCAAAGCAGTAAAATGGAGCTGTGACGGCAGTCCGGAATATGCAATGGAGGAGACCGAAAGACAGGATCGCGGTACGGATGTCGTGCTTCACTTTGATAAGGAATCGAAAGAATTCCTTGATGAACCAAAAATCGAATCGATACTGAAGAAATATTGCCGCTTCCTCCCGATTGAAATAGCTTTCGGAAAAGAGAAGGAGTGGAAAGACGGCAAGGAGGTTGAGACGGGTAAGGATCATATTATTAATGACACGAAGCCCCTGTGGACCAGAAAACCGGTGGATGTGAAGGATGAAGATTATGCCAGATTCTATCGCGAGCTTTACCCGATGCAGGATGCACCGCTTTTTAATATCCATCTGAATGTGGATTATCCGTTTAACCTGACCGGGATTCTTTATTTTCCAAGGATCAAGAGTAATATTGAGATACAGAAAAACAAGATACAGCTCTATTCGAACCAGGTATATGTTACCGATTCAGTTGAGGGTATTGTCCCTGAGTTTTTGACCCTGCTTCATGGTGTGCTTGATTCTCCGGACATCCCGCTGAATGTATCAAGGAGTTACCTGCAGGGCGATCCCAATGTGAAAAAGATTTCAACCCACATCACCAAAAAGGTTGCTGACAGGCTTGAGGAGATATTCAAGAAAGACAGGAAAGAATTTGAGAAGAAATGGGATGACCTGAAATTATTCATCGAGTTTGGTATGCTCACTGATGAGAAGTTTTATGAGAGGGCCGAAAAGTTTGCATTATTAAAAAATACTGATGGCAAATATTTCACTTACGAAGAATATGAGAAGATCATTAAGGAGAACCAGACAGACAAGAATAAGAACCTGATCTACCTGTATGCCACAGGCAAAGAAGACCAGTACGGTTATATTGAAAAGGCGAAAAACAAGGGATACGATGTCCTTCTTATGGACGGCCAGCTGGATACTCATTTTCTCAATCACCTCGAGCAGAAACTCAAGAATTCAAGATTTACCAGGGTTGATGCGGATGTAACAGAGAAACTTATTCTGAAAGATGAAGCTACGGAATCTCATCTGACCGATAAGCAGAAGGAAGATCTCAAACCGGTATTTGAAAGCCAGCTTCCCGAAAAAGAAAAGTATTTCATAACTTATGAGAATCTGAGCGAAACGGAGTATCCTGTAATAATAACCCAGCCGGAGTATATGAGGCGTATGAAAGATATGTCGGAGCTGTCCGCAGGAATGAATTTCTATGCCGGACTGCCTGATTCCTATAATATGGTTATCAATTCAAATCATCCGCTGGTACTGAAAGTAAATGAAGCACGGGAGAAATCAACCGCCAAAAAGGTAGAGGAGATTGAAAGCCAGTTCCCCCCGGTTGAGGATGAGATCCGCAAACTGGAAGACAAGAAAAAGGACAAGAAGGATGAAGAAATTCCCACTGAGGATAAGGACAAGCTGGAAAGCCTTAAAAAACAGCTCGACGAGCTGAAAGGCAATAAAACAGAGGTCCTGAAAGAATTCGGTAAAAAGAATAAGATTGTCCGGCAGCTAATCGATCTTGCCCTGGTTTCAAATAATATGCTGAAAGGCGAAGAATTGATAAGGTTCGTGAATCGGAGTATTGACCTTATTAAATAAGGACTTCAAGGATCATTGGTTATACAGCGGTAGTGCTTCAGTTGTGCTTCAATTGTCACAAATATCCTGCCAATTATATTGTTTTTAACTCTTGAATCACCTTTCATTTGGGGAAATTATTTATGCTGCCAGCAAGCTTTATTCTATTGATAGGAGATTCTCTATCTCTTGTTTAAGTTTAGGAAGATAATTTGTAATTATACCCCACATCACAATATCATCAACTTTGTCATAACCATGAATTACCCAATTCCTGGTATCAATAATCTTACGTGCATTTTCAAGTTTAAAATCTGGAGATAATTTAATAATCCGATTCACAGCTTCGCCAATAATTTCAATTTCTCTTTCAATGCCACGCCGTAGTAATTTGTTTTTTTGGTAATCCTTAAAATCTTTCTTTTCCCCCAAATATTCGAAAATGGACTCTATGGAAGTTTTAATATCGAATAAGTGTT
>JBGPAO010000403.1:0-3599 GCA_041480755.1 Bacteroidia bacterium | reverse complement strand
CGGCCATTGTCTGAGCACCGCCTGATTTTTCAAGGAAAATCCCTAGAATAAGCCCCGCAATAATAATAATACCGATTTTACCGATAGTTCCTCCGAATCCTGTTTCAATAGATTCAATAATCTGTCTCACAGGCATACCAGAGAAAAGCCCGAATAAAAAACAAGCTGTTAGTAACGCCAAAAACGGGTGTAGTTTTAATCTGGTGGTTGAAATGACTATAAAAACAATACAAATTAAAAGAAGTATGGCAACAAGCATAAGATCTGATCGTTACTATTAAGTATATAAAATAGGAACAGGAATTTTAAATCCGGTTTATATACATAAACTTACATAAAATATTTATTTTTCACTAACTACACTTCAAATAGGGTATTTTATTAAAATGTGCATGGTGTTATGAGCGAGGTACTCTCCATGTTAACAGGGATGTCGAGATTTGTGCAGATTATGAGGACGAATTATGGTACTTAATAGATATTACCGAAGGAATGGGATATGAATGTGAGCTGGTAGATGAGGATAATTAATTTTTCCTGCTCCATATGAGCCTGATAAGCTTCGTTAATATGATATCAGGAAGTGACTTTCCGCCTGTTTGTTTCTCTTATCTTCCTCCATTCTTCTTCTGTTGCCGGAGGGGGAGTAAGTTCTTCAGGGATTTTTAACCGGAGAGTGATTGCTTCCTCCGGACATGTTGAAACACACAGTCCGCATCCGTAACAGTTGGATGTATCAACAACACTGACACTATCATTTATTGATAATGCGTTAAACTGGCACCGGTCAATGCAGGTTTCACAACCGGAACATAAAGTATCGTTTACCGATGCATAGAAATCTGAACGGCCTATGGAAGTTTTGCTTCCATATTCAACAATACCACGCATTACTCCGCAGGAACAAATGCAGCAATTGCAAATATAGGTTACCTCGTCACGGGTATTGCTTGTTGAGTGAACAAGTCCTTCCCTGTCTGCTTCCGCCAGAATCTCCAGGGCCTCTTCGCGGGTTATAGGCCTGATTTCATCTCTCCGATCAAAAGCACCCGGCCTGGTAGAAAAGGTAAGGCAGTTTTCAAGTGAATGCTTGCATCCCTGACCAATAAGCCTTTTCTGTATACGGCATATACAATTCAATACACCCCATGATTTTGCATTATCCAGATAAGTAGATGCTTTTTCATATGGCATAACATCAATGTTCAAGGGGATTGTTTTCTCAATTGGAATGATCCGATGCACCGAAGGTTCAGTTGTCATCGGTTTATGAAACGCTTCTTTATAATATATTTCAAATAACTCAGCGAATTCCTTATCTATTTTTGCATTTTGCCGTTCATAGAAACCGACTACAAAGGGGATCAGTCCGAATGTCAATCCGATACCTTCTTCTTTTTTAAGATCTATAAGGCCTTTTTTGACCATACTGATCAACAGAGATTTTACTTTTAATTCTTCAAGGGTACTGTTTTCTGCAATTGTCTTAACGGTTTGATGAACCAGGCTCATAGAAGTTGCCAGACCAGCTTCTTCAGGTGTGAAGAGCTTTGCGAGTAACCTGAGCTCAACACCGCTCCTGGTCTGTGGAAATCCATTAGGGATCTCGTCCAGTCTGGCAGCAAGCTTTTGATATGCAGTTTCCATAATAAACAGTTTATTATTCTTTAACAAATAACCTCGTAGTTTGCAATTCTGACGAATATAAACTTAATATGTAAACCCCCTGAGGAAGGTTACAGATGTTTATGTTAAAACTTTTTTCGTCAACTTTTTGATTGAAAACTTCAGTGCCGATAAGGTCTGTGATCCGGAGTGTCTGTTCAGAGCAGATATCCGGTACTGTGCAGTGCAAAAAATCCCTGACAGGGTTTGGCCAGAGTTTAACTGATTTTCCATCAGGGAATAATTCCGTATTTGAAAGCCATGGTTCCATAGTAATGTAAAGGGAAGTATCCCTGGTAAGATAAAGCTCTCCTGTTTCTTCATAATAACCGGTTTTACTGATAAGGTAATTATAATTGACTGATACAGGAAGCTGTCTGAAATGTGCAAGTCCCAGTGATGCCGTGACCAGGGAGTCTCCGTTTATCCTTACTATTGCATTGTTAACCGGGGCGGCGTCACCTTCTTTTAGCCAAAACTTTATATACGCCAGGATTTGAGTCAGATAAAAATTAATAGTAGTGTCGGAAGTTATTTCCAATGTTCCTGCCTCCTGAAGGTAAGATAATTTGTCAATCAGGTATTCATAATTCCCTTCATAAACGGTAAATGTAACTTCACCCTGATCATCGGTTACCTTTGTTTCTGTTCCTAATGTAACATTAACTCCCCAGAATTCATCCAGAGTGTTTTTATCCATTAATTTAATAGTGATATCAAATATCTTACTGGTCAGATAAACAGTAATTGTAGTATCGCTGTATATTACAGTTTGTTTTGGTCCCAGCTGGAAAGCCAGGTCTTTTTCAACTTTCAGGATAAAGCTTTCCGGGATATCATTGAAAGAGGCAGCACCTGAGGCGTTTGTTATCCTTTTTTCCTGGTAAATAGTTACCGTGCAACCCGGGACTAATTCATATGTTTCTGCATCTCTCACTACAATTTCAACATTATAATTATGAATGACAGAGGAATCCTTAAGTCTTCGGTATAACTGGTCCTGATAAAGCGACCACGGCCTCAGGTTATCTCCATCTCCAATACCTTCTGTGAAATCACGGGGAGATGTGTCATAGGAGTAACCGTCTGAAGTACCGGCCACCGGATTAATAAAAACTTCATACGCAGATCCGGAGGTTCCAATAATATATCCCCATCCGAATTGCCTCGATTCAATTAAATAATCTCTGTCCGGATTATATGCCGTACCTTTCAGATTATAAAAAACAGATTGAGTTGAAGTATAACCGTGAATGGCATCCCCACCGTATGGCCGGAAAGAAGACTCGAAATAATCCCCATTTGACTCACACACATCAAACAGGTTTGCCATGCTGAGATACATGTGGAAATCACTGGAATATTTTGAATTTTCAGCGAGGCAGTTATGAATGACATTTCCGTTACTGTACGGAAATTTAAAATCGTAATTATGCCGTCCGTGATTTGCGACGCTGTTTTTTATGAGACAATCGTTGGATGAGAGCGTGTACATATAACCGTTCCCTCCACCTCCCTCATACTGAGGTTTCTGGAAGAAACATGAATCAATTGTGATATTACGGCAATAAGAAAGGATCAGGCAATTGGAAAGGATATGCACATCATCTGAATTTACTGCCGGCTGATAGGTGTGAACATTTCTTACCCAGCAATTCTGGCTATACTTAAATTGAATGACCTGTGAAAAATGAACATCCCAGGCACCTGTTCCATTCGTTGAATATGATTCCTCATCCCATCCTGTTTTGGGATTTTCCCTGTTTCCTATAGAGAGGTTCTCAATTCCACATTCGCTGATATGCTTATTCGCATGATAAACCCTGGAATTATCTCTGGTTTTGAGAAAATACCGTGTAGGCACATCAATAATCAGAAGGTTCCTTACTGCATCTATAGAATCAATCTGACGCATAAAAGCAACTCCATGGATG
>JBGPAO010000402.1:0-3603 GCA_041480755.1 Bacteroidia bacterium | reverse complement strand
GCTGTTTTTTTGAATAAAAAACCAGTTTGAAGGCACAATTTGATTAAAAAAACGCGCTCTTTGACAAGTCTGTTCCACGTAAGCTGTAATTCTTCTAAGATTTATCCATATGCTACGTAATAATGCCCAGATTTTGTGTTGCCTTAAACCTCGATATCTGGTTTTATTATTACGGCTGTAATATGATAGTTGAAAGATGGTTGCTTCTATGTTGTTTCGTTTATTGCGTTTTTCAACAGGTATTTGCTCGATTTGTTTTCTCAATTGGCAAGTTTCAATTTGGTGATCGGAAAAATAGCGATAACCTTTTTCAGTCCTGATCGACCACTTACCGGATCTGTTCTTATAAGATGGAACTATTTCCCCGGTTTTAGTATCAATAACAGTGAGTGTGTCATCACAAAGGGTCAGATCATAGCGGCCAGGCATACCAGGTATGCCTGTAAAATAATGATTGATGTCTTCCTCCTGGCAGTAATATACATTATCGGGGCTATTAAATGCACCATCTGCGTGAAAATCATCGGGTTTATGGCCTAGAACCTGAGTTGTATTATCAAGTGCAGGTATTACGAACTCTGTATCAGGCTTATTAGCAGGAGCTATCTGGATATCAGTTATGAGATTCAATGCGTCTTTGTCACATGTCTCTGTTACGTTTGTGCTGTATCCTTTGACTTCAATGTATTCTTTTTTGCGGTAAGCACACTCAGTGTCATAAGGCGATTGAACACTGCCAGATTTGATTTCCTCTTTAGGTCTGAGCTCTGTTTGTCCATTTTCTCCCAGTCGGAAATGCTCATCAAATACGCGTTTTAATAACGGGTAATATTTGTTGTCCTTTTCTTCATATACTGAAAGAACTTTATGACATAAAATACCCAGATTGAATAAGCGCATTTGCACTTCTTCCCTGGTTGAACGGTAAACAACTTTGTTGCTTGTTGTCTCGGATAATTCTTTGAGTTGAGCTAATTCTTCACCGGGAAGTTTTATTGGTGTTGTTTTGATCATTTCATTGTAAAACAATACCAACGTGTCGTGTACAATCTCATATCGGGTAGAAAATGCTATGTTACTGCCTATTAATTTGCTGTCCATCCGGACACTGCGGCCACTAACATTAAAAGCCATGACCTGGCTGCTTGTGATTTGTTGAAATACTTTTTCAATCAGGTCAACATGATTTTCCTTATGGTAATCGTGTATGCGTTTACGGAAAAGGTAATATGTGGATTCGGCGGGTATGCTGTCATTGATATGAAACAAACCTAATGCACTTCTTACAAGAAGGTTAAACCTGCAATGCTCAAACAGTTCATTATCACTCCAGCCAAAAGCTTCTTTCAGTGCCATCATACTAATAAGCACGCGTATGGATGCGTTGGGTGCTCCCATATCTTCACTGAAAAGAGATTTGAAAAGATCTTCATCGATCTTGCTAAGAACATGTACACGAAACATATTGTGCCATGCCTGCGAGCTATTGTATTGCTCATAGGAAACACCTTGCAACATGCCAGATATACTGGTGAACATGTCGAGTTGATTTTCTTTTTTCGATGATCTGAACATTTTCTTTGACATTATTTATAACATAAATATAGTCATAAATAATTGTAGATCAAATAGATAATATTTTGCGTGGAACATAATTTATTAACAATCAAATGTTTATAATTTTGTCCGACTTTTCGGAGTGGACTCATTATTCCAATATTCCATTATTCCGAGATACTGGGACTTAAGTAATAATATCATTGTTTCCATTAAATAAAACGCTTCTAAAATGGAGTTCATTCTTTCCTGCCCCATCCCACTCAATGAGTACCCGATAATAACCATGGCCCATGGCAGTGGAGGGGTATTGTCTCATAATCTCGTTGAAAAAATGTTCATGGCTGCGTTTAGGAATGAATTCCTTTCTGAGGGACATGATGGGGCTGCTTTTGAAGTTCCTGCCGGGAGGATGGCCTATACAACTGACTCATTCGTTGTGAATCCTGTTTTTTTCCCTGGAGGCAATATAGGTGATCTGGCAATAAACGGAACAATTAATGACCTGGTTTGTTGTGGTGCAAAGCCTCTGTATATGTCAGCTGGTTTTATCCTCGAGGAAGGCCTGCCAATGGAGGACCTGTGGAAGATAGTGGTATCAATGAAGTATGCTGCAGAAAGGGGAGGGGTGAAGATTGTTACCGGGGATACGAAGGTTGTCGACCGTGGTAAAGGAGACAAGATATTTATAAACACTTCAGGGGTAGGTATTATCCCTGAGGGAATCAATATTTCTCCACGGAACAGCACTTCCGGCGATGTAATAATTCTTTCGGGAAGAATTGGCGACCATGGTGTGGCTATTATGTCGGCAAGGTCAGGACTGGAGTTTGAAACAAAAATAGTAAGCGATACCGCTGCTCTGAACGGACTGGCGGATAAAATATTTAATACAACATCGAATATTCATGTGCTCAGAGATCCCACGAGAGGAGGTGTGGCAACAACCCTGAATGAGTTATGCCAGTCAGCCGGAGTGGGCATGGTAATTGTTGAAGAAAAAATCCCTCTATCCGAGGAGGTCAAAGGTGCCTGTGAAATCCTGGGACTTGATCCTTTATACATAGCTAATGAGGGTAAGTTAATCATAATACTGCCTGAGGTAGAAGCTGACAGGGTTGTCGGGGCAATGAAACAGGATCCGGCGGGTGCTGAAGCAACAATTATTGGCCGGGTCACATCGGAACATCCCGGGATCGTCAGGATGACTACAAGTATCGGAAGCAGCAGGATTGTTGATATGCTGACCGGGGACCAGCTTCCAAGAATTTGCTGATACCGGAATTTAAGATAGATTCAGAAGCCTTTTCACTATCGGTATAGGGATAGTTGTTTTTGCTGAAATTTCTTCCAGCTTCATTCCCGAGCGTGCCATTCTGCTCACGAATTTTTCCAGTGTTTCGCCTACCTCTATTAAATTTTTATCCGGATCATAAAAACGGATAGTACGCTGACCCCATGGTTCCTCCATGAGATCATGGAGAACTTCAAGATGATTTTTTGCAATTATCTCCTGGACAATCTCAAGGTCATCTGTTTCGAAATAGACCTCGAAAGCCTTGGTGGCATTGGTTTTATTATGTTTTCCGGACCGGCTGATAACATGATCGGGCTTCATTTTCCAGAGAGTTATCCCACTTTTCAGAGCCACATTATTCCCGAAATCATATTCCAGTTCCTGACTGAGAACTTCAGTATAAAATTTTTTGGATCTTTCTATATCCTTGACAAACAGAACGATGGAATGAAAACGTGGTTTCATGGGAACTCTGATTAATTTTGACTTACTAAGAGATAAATTTACATATAAAAATGTGAACGGGATATCACAAGTTATTAATTTTGTAAGTGTTTTATAAGTGCTTTAATTAAGATTAAAATCTGAATGAAATGGATAAAATTGCTCTGATAACTGGTACAAACAGGGGAATAGGACTTGAAATATGCAAACAGCTGGCATCAAGAGGTATTACAGTTATAATGACAGCCAGGAATATGCAGGCAGGGAGGCCGCTGGTCAATGAACTGCGGAAGCAATGGAAACAT
>JBGPAO010000401.1:0-3611 GCA_041480755.1 Bacteroidia bacterium | reverse complement strand
TGAGAGATTACCAGATCCTTGCCAATTATCTTACCTATTCATTAGCGGTGATTATAAAGGAACATCTGGAAATGATTGATCCTGGAAGCCTTAAATCATTGAATGAAAAAATATCCGGATCAGGTCGCCCGTCCTCATGTTCATTTGGGCAGATCAAAGCCAATCTTAAAGTGGTTTGATTATTTCAACATTATTAAAATTTCAAAATGTACAGGCCGAGTGAAAGACCAAGCACAATTGACTGGACCGGAAAGACGATCCTGGTTGCAGATGATATTCACACAAATTTCCTGCTTCTTGAAGCTATAATGGAAAAGACGAATGTAAGGCTTATCTGGGCAAAGAATGGGAGGGAGGCTGTCGAGATGTGTCATAATCATGAATTCATCGATCTGATTTTAATGGATATTGAAATGCCTGAGATGAATGGCATCCAGGCCGCACGGGAAATAAAAAAATTCAGAAAAAGTATTCCGATTGTTGCTCAAACCGCATTTGAAGCATTTTTTAATGAAGATGAAATACTGCAGGCGGGTTGTTCCCAGATCATTTCCAAACCCCTGTTGTCCGAATATATTCTTAATACAGTTGCCAAATATCTACAGACTGGCCAGCATTAAAATAAATAATTATCAATAATAAACAAAATACAAGATATGGAACCAATATCAATTGAAGGTACCTCCAAAACACCGGCCGTAAAATTTGATTCTGGCCAGGGTATATTGGAAATAAAAGGCCGGTCGAGTCCGGAAAACTCAGTTGAATTTTACAAACCTTTAGTAAACTGGCTCAAGGAATATGCCATGGAACCAGGAGACAGGACTATTGTGAATATTCATCTTGAGTATTTTAATACTGGCTCTTCAAAATGCATACTTGAGATCTTCAAGAAACTTGAATCCATTTACAAGTCAAAGCACGAGGTCCTGGTAAACTGGCATTACCAGGAACATGATGAAGGTATAATGGAGGCAGGGGAGGATTATAAATACATAACAGGGATACCGTTTAAGTTTATTGAGATAGGGGAATAGTGAAATTGCCAGATATCCTGACGATATTAGAAAAACCATAGATATTGATATCTTATGTGACAACAGTAAATTTACAGTCCTGGGTTGGAGTTAAGCGCTTATTGTTAGATTATATATGGTAATTGTAACTGTATCAGCCCCAGAACAGTTGGACAAAAAAGATAGAGACAGATTATTAGAAAGTTCAACGGAAAAACGTCA
This sequence comes from Bacteroidia bacterium, assembly GCA_041480755.1. GTDB lineage: Bacteria > Bacteroidota > Bacteroidia > Bacteroidales > SM23-62 > LJUQ01. Next base: position 2,373 of record JBGPAO010000401.1, on the reverse strand, counting down.
ATCCAATCTTCAACTAAATAAAAAAGCTCTGACAGAGAAATTATCTGTAAAGGCTTATAAGATTATTGCAATTCCCCTAACCCACACTCACACTAACTTAGAACTGAGAACCTTGTCCCGATGAATATCGGGACCCAACTGAGAACAACAAAGCCCAGCAACCGGCAGGTTGGCTGGGCTTTGTGGAGGCAAGCGGACAATTATCGAACCACCTGGAAGAGGATATGCAGATGCTAATAATCTTTGATCCGGAAGATTCCAGCCTGAAATAAATCATCCGAGGAATGTGTGCAAAACCGGACGTCTTGACCACATTTGGCCGATTAGATTACAATTAACATTCATAAATTAACAACATGCACTTAACTCAAACCAAGGGTGGTTAATTTACTCCGGCCAACTATGGTCATAGCCACTGGTTTTTTCAATAGGATTAATAATATTTTTCTTTAATCGAATTCAAATAAAAAATAATTAAGGATTTAATATTCCCCCTTAAAGAATATAACTAGCCATAGGGTTCTACCAAACTGAACAGACCGTCGAGCCTTTTACAATTAAAAATTCAAAGTATAATATTTTTTGAATACTTGACTTGATGTATATAATTTCTTAACTTTCACCAGATCCTAATAAAGGCATACCGAATAGTTTGGGGATCTGTCACAGCCATCTCACCTACAGGCAAATTGAGGCCACAAATGAATAATATACGTATCAACCATAATATTTTTAAAATGAGAAAAATAATTCTATTTATTTTTTTAATTCTTCTTTTGTTCATTTTATCGTGTGAAAAAGAAGAACCTACAAAAAATTATGAGATTAAAGGTTTGGCTCAGAAAGGCCCTTTTAGATCAGGAACAAATATCACGGTAATAGAATTAAAAAATAATTTACAGCCAACTGGATTAAATTTTTATTCAACTGTTTCAGACAATATGGGCAGTTTTAAAGTTCCTGATGTAACACTCAGTTCAAAATATGTTGAATTAATGGCTGACGGTTATTACTTTAATGAGAACTGGGGTATAACTACAGATGAAAAACTATTATTGAAAGCGGTTTCTGACGTGTCTGTTCAATCTGAAATTAACATAAACATTTTGACTCATATTTCTGCTGAAAGGGTCAAATACCTGGTTCAGGATGAAAGAATAACATTTGATGAAGCAAAAACACAATCCCAAAATGAGATCCTGAAAATTTTTAACCTGGATGGGAATGATTCAGATAATTATGAAAGCCTGGATATTTCAAAAGAAGGAGAATTAAACAATAAATTATTAGCTATCTCAAGCATAATTCAAGGAAACAGGAGCGTTTCTGGTTTAACTGAGTTAATTTCTGAAATCGCATCAGATATAAAGACAGATGGAGTTATTGATTCGAAAGAGTTGCAAACCAACCTGGCTACTTCTGCAGTTTTATGCAATATCGGTGGTATAAGAGAAAATCTTGTTGATTATTATAGTAATGATTCGGTTTTTGATGATTTTCAGAATTATGTGAAACACTTTGTTGAGTCTACAGAATTTGAATCAATTATTGATTTGAATTTCCCCGAAACCACGTCATATGGAGAAAATTTACTCGCTCTTGCGGATAATTCCACACTTGATACAGCCTCTGTTTATTGTCTTAGTCAAAATCTAGATATTTCCAATTTAGATCGAACATGGTTTATATTTACCATACTAAAAATGTCCACAACTGGTAATGTTATTTACTCAATTGTCGATTTAAGTGGTTGGGAATATGAATCCAATTACTGTTCATTTGAAACAGTTGGAAACAGATGCGGAATCGATTTAAGTTTATTTTATTCATTACCTGTCCATTCAGGATCAGAAACCCCCATATCTATTAAATTTCTGGGTTCAGGTGAAATAAAGTTGACAATATACGTTGAATCAGAATCACTTCCCGATAATGGGGGACTGTATGTGATTAAAAAATATATGAAATGGTGAAGCATAAATTTCAAAAGATATTTTTAAGTTTCTTAATAAATCTATTGGTCATTATTTCTTGTGATAAGAAGGAAGAACCAAGCATTTACAATGAAGCCAAAATCATTCTCAAATACGGAATGAATGATATTTATGATTATTATGGGTCTGGTAGGATCCGTGGAACAATAGATCACAAAGAAGGGATTTTATTTGAAAACTATCAATCACCCGATACTATTAAGGTATATCCTATTGCCAACCGGATTTACTATAAGCTATTTTTTGAATGCAATGTAAACGATAAAGTTATGCCGTTAGGAACAGTGAAGGAAGGTACAATGGAAATAACTGATTCAGTAATGACCATTACTTGTAATGATGCCTATTTTGAAATTGGGGATTGCGATGGATTTGGATA
>JBGPAO010000400.1:0-3620 GCA_041480755.1 Bacteroidia bacterium | reverse complement strand
GGAAATCCAGAGACCAATAAAATATGAAATTATTCCTCCGGCATATGACAGTACTCCCAGGAGTGCCAGGTAGATTACCGGCGATTCAAACTTAAGTGTCCAGATCACAAACAGATCTACCGGCACCAGTCCCAGAAAAGATTCGGATAGAAAAAACACCAGGAGTGCAGAACGGTCACTTAATTTGTCCAGGGCATATTGGAATATCTTATTGTAGTCCAGCAGATACTTGCCGACAAAATATATAATTACGACAAAAATTGCATAAAAAAAAAGGATTTTAAGAACATTCCTGCCTACATACCGGTAAAGCCCTCTCTCTTTATAATGTATATAAAGCTCTTTTATTCTCGATAATGATTTGTTGCAATGCGGTTCAGCTTTTGGCATATATATCCTTAAATAATAGACTACTCAATTATCTATCAGACCGGAAAATTAAAATTAGCCCGAAATTTATTAGATTTATTTCGGAATTTTAACTGGTTTATAACTTTTATTCGGTAAGGAAGAAATTAAAACGAAAAAAGTAAAATGAAAAAAGTAAAAACTGACCTGGCCATAATCCTGTTATTATTCAATTTTCTTTTAATAAATAATTTGGCTGTTTTCTCACAGGATCCGGCAAATCAAAGCAATCTTGATGAAAAGGTTAAGAAATTCCTCGACAGCCATAAATACAGCTGGCGTGACATGAATGTGGCTGCATCAGATGGAAAGATTCTATATGATCTTATAATTGAAAATAATTATACTAAGTGCCTGGAAATCGGGACCTCCACCGGGCACTCCGGGATCTGGATGGCCTGGGCACTTTCAAAGACCGGGGGAAAACTGATTACAATTGATATAGATGAAGAAAGGTACAGGGAGGCAGTTGAAAATTTTAAAGAAGCAGGCGTTTCAGAATATATTGATGCAAGACTGGCCGATGCACACAAACTTGTCCCTGAGCTCCAGGGTCCTTTCGACTTTGTGTTCTGCGATGCTGATAAATACTGGCTTACAAATTATATTAAAGCCGTACTTCCAAAACTGGAAATAGGAGGATGTTTCGCGGCACATAATGTATCAGATCTGAACAGGACATCCGGGATGGCAGAGTTTGTGAGGTTTATTGACAATGAACCAGGACTGAGAACAATATACGCTCCGAACAGTCAGGCAGGTATCTCGATCAGTTATAAGAAGTAATAAAAAGGGTACAGGGTACAAGTCAGTGAGACTGACATTTTGTAAGCGAAGCGAAACAAAATGTCTAAGTCGAACTGATCCCGACAGCGCAGCTTATCGGGAGCTCATCATAGGAAAACAACTTAACTGAATGGTCACGGTATAACTGTATTGTAGAATTAGTACTTAAATTAGAATTCAAAAGTTAATAACACCAACATTATGAATAATTTACATTTACATCAGTGCTGCCCATCCGGAGGGAAGGACATGAAAACCCCCGAAGGTGTAACAAGAAGGGATTTTATTAAAACGATGGGAGGATCGACTCTTTCCGTAGTTGCACTTTCAGGTCTTACATGGCCTTTGCTGTCCGGACTTAACAGGGAAGAAACTCAGGGCATCATCCGTCGTCCCCTGGTTGTAAAACCGTTGTTAGTTTATGATACACCGGAATATCAGTTTCAGACCAGCTGGCGTTCATGGGGTGGTATACATACCGAACAGGCTGCAGAAGATGAAATTGCCAGGATCACTGGTGAACTTGAGAAACTCAGATCACAGGCAGATTTTCCTGTTACATTCCTTCCTGTTTCCGGTATCCGTAATGTTAATGAATTGAATGCCATTGGAAATCTGGTAACAGTCGACACATTCCTTGTATATGCTGCCGGAGGTTGGATGGATATTTTCGATTCATTAAACAAAATGAATAAAGACATGATCCTTTTTTGCCGGCATAAATCCGGTCCGGTATATCTGTGGTATGAAATTATCAGTCCCCGGTTTCTGCGTCAGCACACCGATAAGCTCGCTGTTGCCGGTGTAGATGAAGATGATGTTATAATTGACAGTCAGGATGAAATACTATGGAGATTACGAGCTCTGTGCGGATTGCACAATACACTGGATACCAAAATCATTGCAATTGGCGGAGCTGGCGCCTGGGCGCAGCCCGAAGGGGTTGTCCCCCGGCTGATCGAAGAAAAATTCAGGTTCAGGATATTATCCTATTCTTATGATGACCTGGGCAACCTCATAAAGGAAGTACACTCTGACAGGGCGGCTGTCAGGCGTGCAGAAAAAAGAGCCGAAGAATACCTTCAGGATGCAGGCATTAAACTGGAAACCAAACGCCAGTTTGTTGACAATGCATTTTTACTTGAAGATATTTTCAGGCGAATCATGGATAAGGAAAACTGCCGTTCATTAACAATTAACGGCTGTATGGGTACAATCATGCCAATGGCTGAAACTTCGGCCTGTCTGACACTGAGCCTGCTGAATGATTCAGGCTATCCATCCTTCTGTGAATCCGATTTTGTAGTGGTACCGGCCGGCGTATTGCTGACCAATATCAGCGGCAAACCATCTTTCCTGAATGATCCGACATATCCGCATGATGGTATTATTACCCTTGCTCACTGTACCGCACCAAGGTGCATGGATGGTAAAAATCCTGAACCTGCAAGGATCCTCACCCACTTTGAATCCGATTATGGTGCAGCACCTAAAGTAGAAATGAAACTCGGACAGACCGTCACAAATATAATCCCGGATTTCCTTGTCAGTCACTACCTTGGACTTAAAGGCAGTATAACTGATAATCCATTCATGGATATCTGCCGCTCACAGATTGATATAAGTTTTGACTGTGAAAGTAAAATTCTTGCACAGCGGATGCCCGGTTTTCACTGGATAACAGGTTACGGGGACTACATCCGTGAGACTGGTTATGCACTTAAACGTCTCGGGATAGACTTTGAAATCCTGGGATAAGAGTCCACAGGCCCAAAAGTCCAAGTCTAATAATATGCCAGCCCTAGGGTTCGCTTGGATACTATGATTGATAGTTTTTTATCAATCAATAAATTCTGGGGATTTGCATCATTTTGATATAATTTTCGTCTTTTATTTATTAATACCTACCTGAATGTTCTCCAATATCATAAAAGTCGCCATCCGTAATTTAATAAGGCATCCGGGTTACACTTTAATCAATATCCTTGGACTTGCCATTGGTCTTGCCTGCAGTATTTTAATTCTTCTTTATGTAATCAACGAGATAACATACGACAGTTTTCATCAGAAAGCTGACCAGATCTACCGGATTGGTGTGCGGGGACAAATGCCGGGTAATGAGCTTAATCAGGCGGTAACTGCAGCTCCTATGATGGAAGCCCTTCTAAATGATTATCCCGAAGTTGAAATGGCTTGCCGCATAGCTGAATTCGGTGGATGGCTGCTGACATATGTAGACAAGAAATTTACTGAAACGTCAGAAACTTTCAAATTTGCAGATTCGACATTCTTTGAGTTGTTCGATTTTAAACTCCTCAAGGGAGATCCAAAAACTGTCCTTTCCAGACCCCGTACCCTGGTTATGACTGAAACTGCAGCCAGGAAATATTTTGGGGATGAGGATCCGATCGGTAAAACATTAAGTG
>JBGPAO010000399.1:0-3649 GCA_041480755.1 Bacteroidia bacterium | reverse complement strand
CCCGGTCCCCGTCTCGCCCTTTGTTCCTTTTGATTTAAATTTCACATCAATATGGAATAGCTTCTGCAAATTTTCAGGTGACATGCCAACACCTTCGTCTTTCACCTGCACTTCAATATATTCATCCTGTTTATTTACAAATATTTCGACAGTGCCCTTATCTGTGAACTTAACCGCATTGTTGATTAAATTCCTCAGGACGGTATTTATCATTTCACGGTCACCATAAGCCTGGATATCATCTTTCAAACCTGACTTCAGGGTCACTCCTTTAGTCTCGGCAGGAACTTTATGCAGATTTATATTCACCTGGATAAGACCGGTAAGGTTAAATATGGTTGGATTATATTCAATACGGCCACTCTGTGACTTTGACCAGGTTAAAAGATTCTCCAGCAGGTTGTAAATGAATTCTGCTGATTTATTTATACTCTTCAGCATCTTGACTTTTTCTTCTTCATCCAGGGTATCATAATTCCCTGAAATCAGTTCACTCATGGAATACAGGTTAGAGAAAGGATTTTTCAGGTCATGTGCCAGGATAGAGAAGAATTTGTCTTTTGTGGCGTTCAGCTCTTCCAGCTTTTCTTTCTGTAATGCTATTTCAGCTGTGCGTTCAAGGACATTTTCTTCAAGTTTCCTTTTTTCATTTATCAGATTCCTTTCTCTCCTTTTTATTATCAGGATAATTAAAATTATACCCGAAATCAGATATGAGACGTATGCATAAATACTTCTCCACCAGGGTGGGAGAATTTTGATCTTAATGCTTTTCGGGGTATCATTCCATACACCATCGTTGTTTGTTCCCTTTACGTTGAATGTATATTTCCTGGGCGGCAGATTTGTAAAATGAATAGACCGCCTGTTGGCAATATCTATCCACTGATCTGAGATACCTTCCATCTGATAGGCATACCTGTTTTTAGCAGGATTTGTATAATCAAGTGCTGAAAACTCGATAGTAAAAGAATATTCCTCATGGGAGAGTCTGATTTCATCAGTATATACATTTATTTTTTGCCTTTTCCCTTCAGATTCTTTTTCGAACGAAGTAATACGGATGGGGGGGATATAATTGTTATCCCTGATCGAATCGGGATAAAATGAAACCATTCCATCAATACCACCAAAAAACAGTTCGCCATCAGCACTTTTATAAACGGCATTAAGGTTGAATTCCCTGCCCACCAGTTCATCTATTACCTGGAAGTTATTTGATATATTCTTCCCCGGATCTACCCTGGCAAGGCCGCTTCCGGTAGAAAGCCACAGATTATTCCTGGCATCTTCAAGTATGTCATATATGATATTGCTGGGCAGTCCGTCATTGGTGGAATAATATGTAAATACAGAATCAGACTTGTTGAATATATTCACTCCCGAGCTGGTTCCTATCCAGATATTCCCGAGATAATCTTCACATAACGAGATAGTAAAATTATCAATCAGGGTGTTCGTGGAGGCTGGATTATTTGCATAGTGATACATTTTGTTTTCCCCGGGGATATACCTGTCCAGGCCGTTTGATGTTGCGATCCATACATTCCTGTCTGTATCTTCAAGCAATGAATATACCAGGTTGCTGCTGATAGTTAAAGGTCCCTCATTGCCGGCTTTCAGACCTGATGCCTGTTTTGTTTTTTTATCCAGGATATTAATTCCATTTCCGGTCCCGATCCAGATCTTGCCATTGCTGTCTTCAATCATACAATATACCCTGTTGTTTTCAAATAAATTGAATTTCTCAGTGTTGAAATAGTCCTGGACAGGAATGAACTGGCCGGTATTACTATTGTAAATACATACCCCGTCCCTGGTCCCAAGCCAGATAAGCGATTCACTATCCTCGAATATTACGTGAACATGATTTTCAGGTATATGCATTTTCCCTGGATATTCTGAGGAATAATGAATAACCTCATCTGTGCCCTGGTTTAAAATGTTTAAACCTTTACCCCAGTTCCCGATCCAGAGTCTTCCGGATTTGTCCTTATATACGGAGGCAATTATATTATCCAGCAGATCTATGGAACCCGGATTGTTCGACCTCTTATAGATCCTGAAGTTTTTCTTTTTCAGATCCGTTTTATCCACGCCGGCAATAGTCCCGATCCAGAGGTTATATGAATTATCTTCATAGAGCGCATAAACAATATCATGACTTATTACATTTCTGATTCCTGCACCGCTTCTGTATTGATTAAGCCCGACTGAGCCATCTTTTTTAAAGATCATTTTATTTAAGCCGGCACCTTCTGTCCCGATCCATATTGCCCCGGTATAGTCCTGTGTAATTGAATGAATGAAATTGGAACTCAGGTTAACCGCATTGTCATTCAATGAAGAATAATGGGTTATTTGCTTCGATTCTCTATTATAGATGTTCAATCCACTTTCTGTTCCGATCCAGATATTCCCCTGGTTATCTTCATATAAGGCAGTAACATGATCATTATTATTAAGAAAATTAGTGAATTGTTTTTTCTGAAGATCAAAACATGAAAGGCCGTGATAAGATCCCAGCCAGATCAATCCCTCGCTGTCCTTAATTATGGGGATACCGATGTCATATAACGCACCATCATAATCAAATTCATTTTTGAACGTCTCCAGGGTTCCTGTTTTGTAGTTTAATATGGTTAAAACAGGAGGAGTATTAATATAAACTGATGTTTCATCAGCAATAACACCGTAGACAAAATTGTCCGGGATAATGGGATTTGTATCCTTGTAATTAACCAGGTTAAACCGTCCGGTTTTTTTATCAAATTTGTTTAATCCTCCCTTTGTTCCCAGCCAGATACCTCCATCCGGATCCTCTGCAATATCAAAGATCCAGTTATTCGAAATCGAATGATTATCGGAAGGCTCATAAAAGTATTTTTCGAAAGTATACCCGTCAAACCTGTTCAGGCCATTCTGGGTCCCGATCCACATATATCCTTCAGAATCCTGGCGGATACATATTATCTCACTCTGTGAAACCCCATCTGCGACTGAATAATGATCAAAATTGAGTGATTGTCCCGATATAAAATTTATTCCACAAAAAAGATAAAAACACAACAATACTAATTGTTCAATACTTCTAATTCTATTTCGGGATAAATTAATATTCATCTCTCACTTCCGTTTTCTAAAACTATTAAAATTATGTTATATTATAACACTTCCCGTATTCTTATATTTTTATACTGAAAGGTTCGATCAGTTGTAAATATTCAATGATCAGGCCCTGATATGCATCAGGGCAGGCCATGATCCCATAGTCTCTTGCCAGTTACTCCGTCACGTTCCTGGTATTAACCACCGAAAAGTGCGGATTATCCATGTGTTATGGATCTGAGATTGATAGTAGAATACCTCAAGAAATTGAAAAACTACTGGCCTGATTTAACTTTGCCTGGTTTTGATTTGAATGTTTTTGGATCAATAACAGGCAAAACAGCATTATGCAGGAACGTACCTTTAAAAGCAGAAAACATAATTCCCCTTATAGTTGAAACAGAAATTGAGTTTAAAAGATCTATAATACCGGAAGGTAAATTAATCTGATTTGGCTGGCCAGGCAAAATAAATGTATCAAGATCAGGAATTTCGAAATTACATGATGCTTTTAAGTTTCCCAGAAGCGTTACCTTATCCT
>JBGPAO010000398.1:0-3653 GCA_041480755.1 Bacteroidia bacterium | reverse complement strand
ATATTACCTCCTTTGATTCTACGCCTATCATAAAAGATATGCAAAAGATGTCCTTTACATCCCGTGACACTGCACAGGCGGCTGATATCTTTGAACGAATGCTGTGTGATAAGGAATCAACCATAATGCTTACTCTGGCAGGAAGCACGAGTGCCGGTGGATGTATGAAGATTTACGTGGATATGATTAAGTATAATATGATCGATGTGGTTGTTGCCACCGGAGCTTCAATAGTGGATATGGATTTCTTTGAGGCTATTGGATTCAGTCATTATAAAGGAAGCCAGTACATCAAAGATAAGGACCTCAGGCAGCACTATATTGACAGAATTTATGATACTTTTATTGATGAAGATGAATTGCAGGTATGTGATAATACCATTAAGGAAATAGCAGATAAACTGATTCCGGGAGTTTATTCTTCCAGGGAGTTCATTAAAGAAATGGGCAGATACCTGGTGAATAACGGGACCAAGAAAGAATCACTTGTACAGCTTGCATATGAGAAAAATGTGCCGGTCTTTTGCCCCGCTTTCAGTGACAGTAGTGCAGGTTTCGGGCTTGTAATCCATCAATGGCAAAAACCAAAGAAGCATGTATCAATTGATTCAGTGAAAGATTTCCGGGAAATTACAATGATTAAAATGAAAGCGCCTGTCACAGGACTCTTCATGGTAGGCGGAGGGGTTCCAAAGAATTTTGCACAGGATACTGTTGTTTGTGCTGAAATGCTGGGAGAATATGTGCCGATGCATAAATATGCCGTACAAATCACTGTTGCAGATCCCCGCGACGGAGGTTGTTCAGGATCCACCTTGAAGGAAGCATCATCCTGGGGTAAGGTTGATACACAGTTCGAACAAATGGTATATGCAGAAGCTACCTCAGTGCTTCCGCTTATTGTCAGCTATGCCTACCATCAGGGAAGCTGGAAGAAAAGAAAAAACAGGGATTGGAACAAAATATATAAATAAAAATATGAAACGCATTCAGTCAATTATGATGTTTGTCGTCAGGATTGCCATAGGATGGCACTTCCTGTACGAGGGAATAATCAAATTATTTATTCCGGATTGGTCAGCTGAAGCATATTTAAGAGGCTCATACGGCTTTTTATCCGGATTTTTTCACTGGCTTGCTTCAGATCCCGGGCTGATTAATATTGTTAATTTTCTCAATATATGGGGAATGATCCTGATAGGAATTGGTTTGTTTGCCGGGATTTTTATCAGGATTTCGTCTGTTGCAGGAATAATACTATTACTGTTATATTATTTTGCCTATCCGCCATTTGGCAACTCTGTTTTTCCTGTTACATCTGAAGGTCATTACTGGATAATAAACAGAAATCTCATTGAAGCAATAGTAATGGTAGTTATTTATTTATGGCCTGCAAAAGAATATAGTCTGGAAAAATTTATCGGGTATTTCAAAAGGAAAGGTGTAAAAGAAGGAGAAGTGCCTGTCACCGGTGAGGATGATGGTTCGAAAAGGAGAGAATTACTCAAAGGATTGATTTCACTGCCTTTTTTAGGAGGTATGATTATCGGATCTTCTCTAAGAAATAAATCGGTTGAACCCGATGTATTATCAGGGGCTACTGTTGCTTTAAAGAAATTCGATATAAGTCAGCTTAAAGGCATATTGACAAAGGGGAAAATTGGTGATCTTGAAATGAGTCGGTTAATTCTTGGCTGTAATTTAATCGGAGGATGGGCTCATGCAAGAGATCTTCTATACGCCAATCAGCTTTTCCGTCAATATAATTCTGAAACAAAGATTTTTGAAACTCTGAATATCTGTGAACAGTCAGGGATCAATACAACCAATATGGTCAACCAGTTCTATCCATTACTGAATAAATATAAAAAAATCACAGGAAGCAAAATTATGTCGATATGCCAGGTGCATATGGATAAGGTAGACCAGGATCCACTTTATGAGATCAAAGAAGCTATTGATTACGGAGCTACCTCAGTATATATACAAGGTGCATATGCTGACAGGTTTGTGAAGGCTGAGAAGATGGACATTTTATGGAAGGCTGTTGATTATGTGCGCAGTCAGGGATACCTTGCAGGTATAGGAGCACATTCAATCCAGACTCCTATTGCCTGTGAGAAAGCGGGATTGAAACCAGATTATTATTTTAAGACTGTGCATCATGATCAATATTGGTCTGCGAATCCCCGCGAATTCAGAGTAGAATTTCAATTGGATGGAGAATATTTTCTGGATCATAATAAATATCACGATAATATTTTTGATCTTTTCCCCGAACAAACAATTGAAGTTTTCAAAGGAATTGATGTTCCATGGGTTGGATTTAAAGTCCTTGCCGGCGGTGCAATACTACCTGAGGATGGATTCAGGTATGCATTTGAGAACGGAGCCGATTTTATCTGTGTAGGTATGTTTGACTTCCAGGTAATTGATGACGTAAACCTGGTGACAGGTATATTAAATGGCGATCTTAAGAGGGAACGTCAATGGCATGCGTAAGTCAGTTATTCAGGTGCCCCGTCACACCTATTTTTCCGGTCATATTGAATTATTAAAATATTTATCAGGCAGCTATAACTTCCTCTATTTTTTGCCTGATTATTTCCCATCTTTCCTCATCCATTTTTGCTCCTATTACTTCGGTAACATATGCACTGCATATAGCGCCAACATGTCCGCATCTGTCAAGCGGCAGATCCTTGCATAAACCATAAATAAATCCTGCAGCATAAAGATCGCCGGCCCCGGTTGTATCTATTGTGTTCACTTCAACTATACCTACTTCGTGTTCTTCATTACCTCTCCTTACAAATGATCCATTTATTCCCATTTTCATTACTGCGATCTCGCAATATTTTGAAAGTTGCCGGAATGCCTCTTTTGACTTTTTTGCTGTAAAAACTTCTGCTTCATGTTCATTTGCGAATACGACATCTACATATTCTTTAATAATTCCCTCAATGAATTCAACATTTTCTGCAACTACATTATAACTTGCCATATCGAAGGATACAATAAGCCCATTTGATTTTGCAAGTCTCAGGGCTTTTTTAACGAGATTTTTATTCTGAACCTGATACCCTTCTACATGAAAATGATGAAATCCTGTGAAAATATCGGAGGTGAGATCTTCCTCTTTAAGATTAATTGCTGCACCCAGAAAAGTTGCAAAGGTTCTTTCTGAATCAGGGCTAATCAGGGCAATTGATCTTCCTGTCTCTTCAAGATCATGAAATAAAACAGGTTTAATACCATTTTGTTTCATATCCTGTTCGAAAAATTTACCAAGGTTATCATGTCCTATTTTCCCGACAAAACCAGTTTTTATCCCAAGGTGAGCGAGTCCGTGAATAGTATTTGCAGCAGATCCTCCTGATGACTGGTGCTTTTTCAATCCCAATGTACTGGCTAATATACGGTTAGAGAATTCTTTATTGACCAGTTGCATACTTCCTTTTGGCATTTTGAATTCGCGAAGAGTTTTGTCTCCGTCAAGTTGGGTCATTACATCAACCAGGGCATTTCCCATACCCAGTACACTGTACATATTTTGCGAAGCTTAATTAATTAAACAAAGATATTGGATATTTCATATAATCCTATTATTTTCGCAGGGCAATTTTAAGAGGGGATTTTTTTTACTATAAAGT
>JBGPAO010000397.1:0-3654 GCA_041480755.1 Bacteroidia bacterium | reverse complement strand
TAATGATGGTAAAGTATTTTGCATATCAAAACTAAACGGAAAACCCCTGCCGGATGAAGAGATTGCAATATTATTAAAACCGGGAGAAAAAGCAATTTTTGAGTTTTTCCTTCCACACAGTCCATTATCTAAAGAAAGAGCTGAAAATATTTATGATCAGTCATTTGATGAAAGACATAAGGAATGCCGGGAATACTGGCTGGAAAAGATGAAAAATACTGCAGATGTTCATCTGCCTGAAAAAAGAATAGAGGAAATGATGAAAGCCGGTTTGTTGCATCTTGATATGGTTACTTACGGGAATGAGCCAGAAGGCACCCTGGCTCCGACCATTGGGGTATATTCTCCAATAGGTACAGAAAGTTCGCCGATGATTCAATATTACAATTCCATGGGGTGGGAAAATATTGCAAAGCGTTCTTTAATGTATTTTCTTGATAAACAACATGAGGACGGAATGATACAGAATTTCGGGGGTTACATGGTTGAAACTGGAGCAGCCTTATGGTCAATAGGGGAATATTTCAGATATACAAGGGATACAATATGGATTAAAGAAATAAAACAAAAATTATTGAAATCATGTGAATTTCTCATCAAATGGAGGCAGGAAAATATGGACCCGGATCTGCAAGGTAAAGGGTACGGTATGATATCGGGTAAAGTAGCTGATCCGGAAGATGAATTCCATCAGTTCATGTTAAATGCTTATTCTTATCTTGGATTGAAAAGGGTTGCAGAGATTTTAACAGAAATTGATCCGGTAAATTCCTTAAAGCTGAAAAATGAAGCTGAATCATGGAAACAGGATATCCGTAGTTCTTTATTTAATGCAATGGCTAATTCTCCTGTTGTTCCGGCAGGGGATGGAAGCTGGGATGTGACAGTACCTCCATGGCCTGAGGCTAACGGACCGTTGTCTCTGTATGTAAACCCCGGCAATTACTTTTCTCATGGAACTTTTATGGTTCGGGATGTATTGCTGGGGCCATTGTATCTTATTTTCTGTGAGATTCTGGATCCATGGGAAAGTACGAGCACAATGATGCTTAACTATCATACAGAATTATTCTATCAACAAAATGCAGCTTTCAGTCAGCCATATTACAGCCGTCACAACTGGCTTCAGCTTAAGAGAGGTTTGGTGAAACCTTTTCTGAAAACCTATTATACAACATTTTCTGCTCTTGCCGACCGGGAAACATATTCTTTCTGGGAACATATCTACCACGTCAGTCCGCATAAAACTCATGAAGAAGGATGGTTTTTAATGGAAACACGTTGGATGTTATATATAGAATCGGGAGATACACTTAAATTATTACCGGGAATTCCACGAGCATGGTTAAATGATGGCGAAAAGATTGAATTAAAAAATGTATGTAGTTATTTTGGCCCTTTTGATCTTACAGTAAATTCAAATCCCGAGAATGGATTTATTGAGGCTGAACTGAAAAGCGATCCGGATAGATCACCAGGGATTGTCACACTGCACTTGCCTCATCCTCAAGGATTAAGACCTGTAAAAGTAATTGGAGGTACATTTCTGGATAAAACAGAATCAGTGATTATCGAGCCATATTCGGGTTCAGGAACTGTAAGATTAATTTATGAATAGACCGACGCGAATAAAACTTTCCTGTTAAAATTATCAGTATAAACTATTAGTTAATGAGTTCCCTGGTGAATCATTTCTGTATCATCGCAACATCCAAACTCCATCTGCAGTGTAAAATGTACTATATTATATTTTTCGGTAAGAAGTGATTCAATTTTTTTTCTGATTTTATCAGTCTGACTTACCTGCAAATCTTTGTTAAGGTCAATATGTCCTTCAAAGTGTATTTCCTGTTCATTCAGGTTCCAGGCATGAATATGGTGAATATTAAGTACTTCAGGCAGCAATTCAATATCTTTTTTAATGCCTTCAAGGTCAAGCTTATCAGGAGCAGATTGCATTAAAATATTAACAGAATCCTTAATAAGGGTATAAGATTCTTTTATGATATATAAACTTATCAGGATTGTAATGATTGGATCCAGCCAGCTGATATTAAAGAAGTAAATTAGGATACCTCCTGCAATTACCATGGCAGATGACAGCGTATCACCAAGCAGGTGCAGATAAGCTGCACGCATATTAATATTTTTAGACGAGTCAGATTTTAACAGAAAAACCGCAAAAATGTTTGCCAGAAATCCTACACAGGCTACAATCAGCATTACCAGCCCATCGATTTGTTGTGGATGCCGTATACGCTGAATTGCTTCATAAATCAGGAAAATACAAATAGCTGCAAGAAAAGTGGAATTTATAAAGGCGGCAAGAATTTCAATTCTGTTATATCCAAAAGTCTTCCTTTTATCAGGATCTTTTTTGCTGACCCGGTGGGCTAAATATGCTATTAAAACAGCAACACTATCGCCAAGATTATGAAGCGCATCTGAAAGCAGGGCCAGGCTGTTTGAAATTATTCCCCCTGTAACCTCTGCCAGAGTGATTATAAAATTTAAAATTACAGTAATTAACAGTTTTTTTTCACTGATAATACCATTTTCCATTCTTTGGAAATTATATAAATAATAACAGTCTGACAGCCATTATGATCATCCCATAGATCAAGCCAAATACAGGTTAATGGTGGAAACCATATGCCGAATCCATGAATCCACCCTTTGTTCCGTTAATTCCGCCTGGTTCTTCTCATCCAGGACAAGCCCTACGAATTTACCATCTCTTTCAGCCTTGGAACAGGCATAATTGTATCCTTCAATGGACCATTCACCAGTGATGATGCATCCGGCGGATATAAGAGCATCATATAAAGTTCCGAGTGCATCAACAAAAGTATCCGGATAGGATTCCTGGTCTCCCAGTCCAAATAAGGCGACCTTTTTACCGGGAAGTTCAACACTCTTAAGAACAGGGAGGAATACTTCCCAATCTTCCTGCATTCTGCCGATTCCCCAGGTTGAAGTTCCAAAAATCAAAAATGAATAATTCTTAAGATCGTCTGCTTTTGATTCGATAATATTATGCAGTATTACTTTTTCAAATCCGATTTTTTTCTGAATCAGCAAGGCAATCCTTTCAGTATCGCCAGTAGAAGAACCATAAAAAATGCCAATTCGCATCTATACTGATGCTTGTGTTTTCTTTTCTTTACGCCAGTAAAGATACAGTACAAGTACTCCAAGCAAAACGAAAGGTATACTTAATAATTGTCCCATATTCAGTGCCATTCCTTTTTCAAAAGGAACCTGGTCTTCTTTAATAAACTCTATCAGGAATCTCATACCGAAAACCAGGATAAGAAACCATCCAAATAATGTTCCTTCCCTGAATTTACCATCGGTTTTACGATAGATCTGTGTGCATCCCCCGGTGGCCAAAATGGTAATCTTAGACCTGAAGGTGAGAAACTGACCATCCCGAAGGGATATTCCGAATGCTCCCGATACGTGACCATCTGTCAGCAATAATCTGGTAATAAAAACATCTTCCATGATTTTAGTATGAAGCCGCTTGAACTGGGTTTTAAAGGCTCTCCTCCAATGGAGCCCCCCGCGGTGTCCGATGGGATTCAAAGTCCTAGGGTAAGAGGAACCTGGCAACTGATATTGGACAAATTTGTTGCCATCCTTTAGGAACTT
>JBGPAO010000396.1:0-3662 GCA_041480755.1 Bacteroidia bacterium | reverse complement strand
GAATCCAAATTCCTTGATACTGAAGTATTTAACCTTTATGTAGGTTGTTTTGAAAAGGCCAATAACCTTTATGAATATTATGAACCAACGATATTCAATGCCCGTTACATTGTTCCATTACGGAACAGATTGTTGACCAATCTGACCTTTCTGGAAAAAATAAACTCATTATCAGATTTTCAGGATAATATTAACTCAAAAGTTCACGGCAAAGATTTCCTGCGCAGATTAATCAGGGATGACAAAAACTGGACAGACAGGTGGATGGTATATGTCGAAAAACTAATTAAAATCAATAAGGAATTAATAGGGTTCGTTGATTTTTGTATTGATGAAGACAGGATTTTATGGGTGATTGGTTACTGACCAAAAAGTATCCTCATAGTCTGAATTTCTTAATAATCAACAAGAATGAAAAATAAATTGGTTCTTTTACTATGTTGCATTATCTCCCCAATTATTAAGGCACAATCCACCCAGGAACAAGATAGTCTGAATTACGCCTCACTCAAAGTATTTTTAGATTGTCCTTTATGTGATGAAGATCACATTCACAGGGAAGTAACCTTTGTCAATTATGTCCGGGACCGGAAGGAAGCACAGCTTCATATCATGGTAACCGCCCAGGGAACAGGAAGCGGAGGTATAGAATATTCATTTCTTTTCATTGGCCAGAAAGAATTCCAGGGACAGACCGATACTCTGTTATATAATACTAAGCCTGATGTTACAGAAGAAGAAGCAAGGGAAGGGCAAATTCGTACTTTAAAGCTGGGATTGATGAGGTATATAGCAAAAACACCTGTTGCATCGCATATTAATATTACATATGATCAACCCCAAAAAGATCAACTCGTTGAAGATCGATGGAAGAGCTGGGTATTCCGGGCCAGCCTTAGCGGTTATTTAAGTGGTGAAAAGTCATATAAATATTATAACTTCAATGGTAGTTTATCCGCCTCTAAAATCACTCCTGAGTGGAAAATTAATTTTGATTATTATTCCGGATTAAGTGAGGATAAAATCTCAGTAAACGACAAAATCTTATATGATACCCAGATCAGTCATTCACTGGATGCTTTAATTGTTAAAAGTTTAGGAGAACACTGGTCTGTTGGAGGGTCAACTGATATATCCTCATCAACTTATCGTAATTATAAATTAAGATACAAGTTTTATCCAGGGATTGAATATGATATTTTTCCATATTCTGAATCAACACGGAAAAAATTAACCTTGCTTTATAAAACAGGTTACTCATTCCATTCGTACAGAGACAGCACTATTTTTGATAAATTATCGGAATCACTATTTGGACAAGAACTTGGCATTTCACTTAATCTTACCCAGAAATGGGGATCTGTTTATAACTCTATAAATGCTTCTAATTATTTTCACGACTGGAAAAAAAATAATTTTTCCTTCTTCACTTCAGTAGAAATTCGAATTGCAAAAGGTCTCGAACTGGATTTTGGTATAAGCGCAAGTATTATTCATAACCAGATTAATTTAGTCAAAGGGGAGGCAACAACTGAAGAAATCCTATTAAGGATCAAAGAACTGGAGACAAATTATGACTATTATTTAAATTTAGGTATATCCTATACTTTCGGTGCAATATATAACAATGTTGTAAATCCAAGGTTTGGCGGGGGCGGGATGAGATTTATATATTATGGATATTAGAATATTTTAAAAAATTCTATTGAAAACTCACAAAACAAAAAAAGCCTTGATTAAGGCTTTTTTTGTTTTGTGCCCAGGACAAGACTCGAACTTGCACGCCCTTAACGAGCACCAGCCCCTCAAGCTGGCGTGTCTACCAATTCCACCACCTGGGCATAAGTCGTGAAACGTGAAGAGTGAGCTGGAACTCTTATATTAATCATCTTAGAATTCTCGCTTCACGGCTTACGCCTCACGATTCCCGATTAATAAACCAGCGGCAAAATTATTAAAAAATCGATAGAAACAAATTCTGACCTATTGGTTTTTCCTGTTCCTTTATTTCAGCAGAATCAGATATATATTAATTATTTATTAACCTGCAATCGCTTTTTTTACTTCTTCTATATGAAGATATATTTCGTGATTATATATAGGTTTTAGTTTCCAGGCCTTTTCAAGGAGCTCCAATGCTTCTTTATTTTTGCCCTGCTTATATAATCCCCAGCCTTTTGTATTTAAATAATTATAATCATCAGTACTTAATTCCAGTGCCTTATCAACTAGTTCCAAACCCTCCTTTATGTTTCGATCTTTATCAATCAGGAAATAAGCAAGATAATTCAACATGAAAGGATTTTCAGGTTCTAATGAGAGTGCCTGACGATAATATTCTTCTGCTTTATCCGGAATACCGGCCTCAGAGAAAATCTCAGCTATACTAATTGCTATTACGGCCTCAGATGATGAACCTTCTTTACGAAGTGATATATATTTCCTAATATAATCATTTCCCGAAATCGTATCTCCCTCTGTTAATGCCAAAATAGCTTGTCTTAAGATCAGAGGAGGATCGTCAGGAAAATCCAGTTCTGCTTTCTTATAAAGCTTTTTTTCTTTTTTATACTGGCCAGTTTTATGATATGCTAATCCAAGCCCAGTATAGTTAGCATCCCATACAGGTTTTGATCCCCATTTATTATATATCTCCAGCGCCTTTTCATATTCAGGGATTGCTTTATCGTATTGATATAATTTATTGTAAATCCAACCTAAACTGTAATAATTAAGTGGCAATTGATCATCAATTTCCTGAAGTTGCCTTACGTATTGTATTTCTTCATACGGGGTCTCGAAAAACAGAGCATATGCCCTGTTTGTCCAGATTTTCTGCTGCATTGGCATTTGATCCAATTTTTCATAGATTTTCAGACACCATTTTTTTGCCTCATCATAAGATCTCAGATTAAAATACGCATAAGAAAGATTTATATATGCGAATGTAAAGTTTGAGTCAATAGCAATTGCCTGTGTGTACATTTTAACTGCTGTGGAGAATTCCCTTTTGTAATAAGCATTCATACCATAAATGAAATACCTGTATGCTTCCGAGGAATTGGTGGATGCAAATGTCTGATAATCAGTCCGTGTTCCCTGTTCCAGCTTAGAAATCAAGAGATAATTTTTTATCTGTTCTGAAAGAGAATCGATGACCTGAAAAATATTCTCTTCAGTATAGGATTCTTCTATTTGAAAAGATTTAAAAACCTCTTGTGTTTTTGAGTCGATTAATTGTGCATTTACACGTATTCTTGCACCAGCCTGGTTTATGCTGCCATATATAAAGACATCAGCATCGAGTTTCTGTGAGATTGTACTTGCATCAGAGGGTGTAATTGAAGCATAATTTGCCAGGCCTTTATTTTGCAGTAAAATGTTGATAGATTCTATTTGCCGGACCTTTAAGTCTGCGACGTTTGAAAGAAAGGTGATTAAATTATTTTGTATACCGTCCTGCCATACATTCCAGATGGTATCATTGGTCATATTCCGGAATGGCATAACTGCTATCGAAATTCTCTCACCTGAAGATCTAAGTTTTTCCAATCTATCCGGTTTAAATATTTTGGGATATAAGATAATTGCGGTTATGATAAGAATCACGGAGAGTAACAATAATAAACCTACTTTAGGTCTTCGTCCGGTTTCTTCAGGAG
>JBGPAO010000395.1:0-3674 GCA_041480755.1 Bacteroidia bacterium | reverse complement strand
GTAATGAGATCACCTCGCTTGTCGCCATAGCCCAAACAATCGATACAGGAGAGGCCGACACAGGACTGATGAACGTGTAAAAAATAAATATATTTATCTCAAAACCAGAGGTAGAACAACTGGGGCTTATCTTATAGATATAAACGCTTCAAAAAACATTTTAACATATTTAAGGAACAATAAATGTTCATTACATATCGGCTGGTTTCATAATCAATGTTCAGAAAATAAAATAACTCAGATTTATTGGTGTCACCCCCCAATATCAACCCAAGGGAGCATTAATGGGAGAATCAGATCATTGATTATCAATAACAAAGTTGGACATTTAAGAATTATTTCATATAATGTCCAAAAAATATATAAAAAAATACTGTACAGTTTAAGATAGATTAAATACAGTGATTCTTTACCATATAATAATACCTTTTACTATAATTTTATTAGATTTTGGGTATGATTTAATAATTGCATGATGCCCATGAAAACAGAGTTGGAATTCGAAAAATTTTATCAGTCCAAATTGCTGGGTGATCTGCATGAGCTGGAAAATAAAAGGCAGATTGTTATCCGGAAGATAAGGATTCTCCTGTTTTGCGAGCTGATTATTTTAGCAGGGATTATTGCATATGTTTTCTGGTTACGGCCTGAGAGAGTCGGTGCACTTCCCGGATTTGATCCTGTCAAATTGTTCTGGATAATTTTTAGTGTGATCATACTCGGGATAATATTCGCTGTAGGAACCATAGGATTTTCTAAAAAATTCAGAAAAGAATTTAAGGAGGTTGTAATCAGGAAGATAATCGGAGAGATAAGTAATGATATCAGCTACTTACCCGATGATAAGATTGAGATAAATGAGTTCAAAAATAGCGGAATTTTTAATGTCCGAATTGCAAATTACAGGGGAAGGGATCTGATTGCAAGTAAAATAGGTGATATCAGTTACAGGTTTTCATGGTTGAATGTTGATTCCAGGAGGTACAGCTCAACAGGTGCAGGATCATCGAGAACGAATATGCGCTCATCAAACTCTGAAATTTACCAGGTTTTTAAAGGAATATTCTTTGTTGCTGACTTCGGGACAAAATTCCAGGCAGATGCTGTTGTATGGCCAAATATTCCAATCTCATTAAAGATGGGAGTTATAGGGGATTTTTTTCTGAACGCCATGATTGGGCACAGACTAACTCTGGAAGATCCGATCTTTGAGAAAGTATTTGCTGTATATGGACAGGATCTTACAGCTGTAAAACAAATTTTAACCCCGGGTTTCAGGCAATGGATGATTGACTTCAGAGCAAAAACCAACAGCCAGTTATACCTGTCTTTTAAAGCGACTAAACTGAATGTTGCTGTATATCTGAAAAAACAACTTTTTGAACCTCGTATCTTCAGGGATGTGACTGATTATAATTTCGTTTTTGAAAATTTCCAATATCTAATGCTGTTTAATGGATTATTGGAAGAAATTAGTAATAGACACTGATTTCTAATAATTGGCTAACAATTCAGACACTGTCAGAGAAGTCATTTCATTATTGATGCAATAATCAACAATTTTTTTGAAACGATTTTCAGAAATCTCATAATCATCATTAGAATTTCCTATTTTATGACAGTAGAGTAAAATAACTTTATTTTCCTCTTTTGCCCGCTGTAAAGCTTTTATAATATCTGATTCAGGTACCTCGGAACCATTATCAATATTTGCACCAAAAATAATCCTGTCTTTTGTGGGGAAATCATAAAAAATTTCATCTAATTCATAAAGCCTGAAATGACTGGTAACTCTAATTCTCCTGACACTTTTGAAATAATTAAGTAATAATTGGTCAATAGTCTTGTCTCCGTATCCATAAGGATATGCAAAATTTCTTACTTCTAATGAATCCTTATTCATAAGTTCAAGATCAGGTAATATTTCTTCCTGTAAATAATCATCAACCGTTTTCTTTTCAAGAAATTCTGATATCTTGACATGATTTGTAGTATGATAAGCAATTTCATGACCGTGATTCCAGAAATTTTTTAACATAGTTTTTTCGGCCTCACTGAATTCATGATATCCAGTTACGTAGAAAGTAAGTTTAAAATGAAAAGAATCAAGATAATCAAGGTAGGGATACCAAAAATTCACATTGCCATCATCAATTGTAAAAACAATACCTGCCAGATAGCCATATTCTTTAGTGCACGATGGAAACAAAAGAGTAAGAAATAAGGGAAACAGTATTAGTTTCCTTATAATTTGCATGACGATTTGGTGAATTTATCGGTAAATTAATTTAAAAAATTCATATTTTAGTTAATTCAATTAATAATGATTTTAATTATGCAAGTAACCAGAACATTTGATCTTCTGGAAAGATACCAGGAAAAATTTCCAGGAAATAAGGATGCCCTTGCTTCCAAGAAGAATGGCAAGTGGATACATATTAGTACTGAAGAATATATAAGATATTCATACCTTTTCAGTTACGGACTTCTGGCTCATGGTTTTAAGAAGGGAGATAAGATTATAACTGTTACAAATAATCGTCCCGAATGGAATTTTGTGGATATGGGAATGGCTATGATTGGTGTAGTCCATGTTCCTGTTTTTACTTCACTCAGCATATCTGATTATGCTTATGTCCTAATGCATTCAGAAGCGAAACTTGTAATTGTTTCTGATGACCAATTATATTTAAAACTGAAATGGGCAGCTGAAACTGCAGGGCAGAAAATGTCTTTTTATAGTTTTGAGGAAATCCCACATGTAAGATCATGGATGGAAATTATAGAGCTGGGGAAGGAAAATGAAGGGAAATATAAAGAAGAGGTTGAACGGGTCAGGAAGGGAATTCGTCCTGATGATCTGGTATCTATAATATATACTTCGGGAACAACGGGTATTGCAAAAGGTGTAATGCTATCACACAAGAATCTTGTAAGTAATTTTCTATCTGCCGCAGAGATTTTTCAACTTGCCCCTGAAAACAGGTTTCTGAGTATTTTACCCCTTTGCCACGTTGGAGGACGGCTGGGTAACTACCAGACACAATACAGTGGATGCAGTATCTATTATGCTGAAAATATGGGAACTATTGCGGCCGATATGAGGGAAATACATGCGGATGGTTTTGATGCGGTACCCAGGATACTTGAAAAAATTATCGACACTGTAATTGGAAAAGGTAAAAAAATTAAAGGTATCAAGAATAAAATCTTCTTTTGGGCAGTTAAACTGGGATTTAATTATAAAACGGATGATGAAAGCAGCTGGTTCTATAAAAGGAAACTGAAGTTGGCCGATAAACTCGTTTTCAGCAAATGGAGAGAGGCTCTGGGAGGGAGGGCCAGCCTTGTTGGTTGCGGAGGCGCAAGCTTGCAGCCCAGGATAGAAAGGATTTTCTGGGCAGCAGGAATTAAGGTAATTAATATGTATGGGCTCACAGAAACATCTCCCATAATAACCATAAACCGGAAAGAGAAACCTGATCTGAAACTGGGGACAGTTGGAGTTTTAATTGATGGTGTCGAAATTAAAATTGCTGATGATGGTGAAATCCTTTGTAGAGGTTGTAATGTTATGCTTGGTTATTATAAAGATCCGGCACTCACAAAATCAGTCTTCGATGAAGAAGGTTGGTTCCACACTGGAGATATAGGCGACTGGGAAGATAACAGGT
>JBGPAO010000394.1:0-3676 GCA_041480755.1 Bacteroidia bacterium | reverse complement strand
CCCAGGCTAAGCTGAGTAATCTGAGAGATACCCTTGAAAAGAAGGTTGTAGAAAAAACTGCGGACCTTCAAATGAAAATAACTGAGCGCGAACAAATTGAAATTGCTGTAAAGGCATCCGAAAGAAAATATCGTAACCTGGTTGAGAATGCACTGGTCGGAGTATTTAGTTCTAACCTCCAAGGTCAATTCCAGTTTTTTAATGAGGCATTTTGTGCTATCCTTCGATATGATTCTGCAGCGAAACTAATTTCACAGTCATTACAATCTTTATTTAAATCTTCCAATGATTACAAAGCGTTTCTCGAAGAATTAAAAAAAAATAATCAGGTTAAAAATTACGAATTAGAGCTGGTTTCATTACCAGGTCTTACCAGAGGGGTTATTGTTAATGCACTGCTGAAAGGGGATTATTTATCGGGAATGATCCTGGATATTACCGAACGGAAGAAATCAGAGATGAAAGAAATAGAAAATCAGGAAGATTTAAGAATAGCCAAAGAAAAAGCAGAAGAATCCGACAGGTTAAAATCGGCTTTTCTGGCAAACATGTCTCATGAAATAAGAACGCCGATGAATACAATCCTCGGCTTCTCCAGTTTACTGACCGATCCAAATATTTCAGCTGAAAACAGGAAAAATTATACAAACCGGATCTCAGAAAACTGTTATTACCTTTTAAACCTGATTGAAAATATTCTGTATATCGCAAAGTTAGAAGCAGGTAAATTAAAACTCTATAAAAAAGAATGTTTCCTGAACCCGTTACTGACAGAAATTTACTCAGCTGTTGTGACCAACCATAAATACAAAAACAAAAAACATGTTTCCCTCAGTATGCAACCAGCCATTCAGGATAAAAATTTCAGCATCTTCACCGATCCAGTTAGATTACAGCAGATTTTATTGAATTTGCTTGATAATGCTTTCAAATTTACAGAAAAGGGTACGATCGGATTTGGATATACTGTTCATGGCGATATATTACAGTTTTTTGTAAAAGATACCGGTATGGGATTGGCAGAGAATCAGAAAGAAATTGTATTTGACAGTTTCAGAAAAGTGGAAGATACAAAAACTAAATTATATGGTGGTGCCGGCCTGGGATTGGCTATCTGTAAAAAACTCATTACTTTATTTGACGGTAAAATATGGGTAGAAGCCGAGCGTGGTAAGGGATCTGCATTTTATTTCACCATTCCCTTAAAAGTGGTGAAAAAACCTGTTATTGTATCAGAGGAAAAGGCCACTGTAAGAAAAAGTCATTCTCTGAAGGATAAAAAAATCCTTGTGGCAGAAGATGATATGTTGAATTATAAATTAATAGAGGCAATGCTTTCAAAATCTGAAGCAACTTTATCCTGGGCAAGAGATGGAATAGAAGCAGTGGAATTAATTAAATCAGGTAAGGATTTTGACCTGGTTCTGATGGATTTACGGATGCCCAATATGGATGGATTTCAGGCTGCACGGGAAATAAGAGGATTAAAAAAATCATTACCTGTTATAGCTGTTACGGCTTATTCCCTGGGTGATGAAAAAGATCTGGCCTTTCTTTCAGGATTTAATGATTACCTGACTAAACCGGTAAACCAGGAAATGTTATTAAATGCTGTTAACAAATACATTTGCGAGGGAGTTGCCTGAGAACGAAGCAGTACGATATGAGCGATTTTAAAACTATATGGCAATTTTTTGAGAAGTCGGAGGATCCAACTTTCATTGTTGAAAATGAAGCACTGGTTAAATGGAATAATGCAGCTGCTAAGATATTAAAAAATGGTGATTTTGAAAATACCGGAAAATTTAGCCTTACCAGCCTTTCACCCGAATTGCAGCCATGTGGGACAAAATCGGCAGAAAAGGAAAAGGAGTTAATTAAGATTGCAGCGAAAAATGATTTTTACCGGTTCGAATGGATGCTCAGAAATCCGGATAATGAGGATTTTTTTGTTGAAGTGACTGCCTGTTTTGTAAATAATAAAGGAAAAACACTTTTGTATTTGATCCTCCGCGATATCATTCTGCAAAAGCAAAATTTAAAACTTCTGGGATCATTGAGTGCCGAGATCATGCTGAAAAATGAAGAAATAGAAATACAAAGGGAGGAAATTGAATCACTGAAGGGAAAAAGTGAGCTGCAACGCGATCTGGCTGAAAAACAAAAGGATGAAATTTCGGCTCAGAAAAAAGCATTGACCGACAGTATCAGATATGCAAGCCGTATACAATCTGCTTTACAGCCTGAAAGTAAATCGCTCTGTAAGATATTTTCAAACTATTTTATCCTTAACAAGCCAAAAGATGTCGTCAGTGGTGATTTTTACTGGTTCTTTACAAAAGAAGATAAAACGGTTGTTGCAGTGGCGGATTCAACCGGACATGGAGTTCCCGGTGCATTCATGAGCCTCCTTGGAATGGAATTCCTCCAGGAAACGGTGGTTAATCTTGGCATTATGCAGCCAGATAAGATATTGAATAATCTGAGAGATCATATCATAAAATCAATGGGGCAAACCGGGAAAACCGGTGAAACACACGATGGGATGGATATAGCTCTAATATCCATTGACATGGCAAATTATTCTATGCAGTATGCCGGAGCCTGGCATCCCTTACTCATAATAAGAAATAATAATATCATTGAAATAAAAGGCGACAGGATGCCTCTTGGATATCAAATGAGAACTAATAAACCTTTTACCAATCATGATATGCAGATTAAGCCTAACGATTCAATCTATCTTTTAACGGATGGATATCCGGACCAGTTCGGCTGGAGAACAGGTAAGAAATTTTGCATGCATAATTTCAGAGAACTTTTACTGAGTATTCAGAATGTACCAATGAAAGCGCAAAAAATACTGCTCGAGAACAATCTGAAAAACTGGATGGGGGATCTGGAACAGGTTGATGATATCATGGTTATAGGTTTACAGATATGATGTTGTAAAGTATAATTAAACAAACGCATGAAACGAAATCAGGAACCGGCCAATTTAATTATCATTGCTGAAGACAGCCTGACTCAGGCAGAGAGTTTAAAGTATATGCTTGAAGGATTTGGCTATGAAGTCTCTCACGTGATCAATGGCAGGGAAGCTCTCGCAATGATAAGTAAACGAAAACCGCTGATGGTAATAACTGACATATTAATGCCTGAAATGAGTGGCTATGAATTGTGTCATCTGATAAAAACAGACGAAAGACTTTGGGATACTCCTGTTATTCTGCTTACATCTCTGTCGGATACGACTGATATAATTAAAGGAATGGAATGCGGGGCTGACAGCTACTTAATGAAACCATTCAAGGAACAGTATCTGCTGTCCAGGATAAACCAGATATTGGCGAATAAACATTTGCTGATGGGAGAAAGGCCGGAAAAAAGTCTGGATATCTTTTTCGCCGGCAGGAATTACAAAATAAATTCCAATCCTTTACAGATCCTTAACCTTCTTTTATCCACTTATGAATCTGCGGTACATAAGAATCTCGAGCTGGCGGAAAATGAGAAAGAACTTGTTATGATGAACCACTCCCTGGAACAAAAAGTCGGGGAGAGAAAAAAGGAATTACAAGATCAGCTGGTTCAAAAAATTGAAGCTGAAAAGATTCTGAAAAGATCGGAAGAGAAATACAGGGAACTGGTGGATAATGCCCTTGCAGGAGTCTTT
>JBGPAO010000393.1:0-3685 GCA_041480755.1 Bacteroidia bacterium | reverse complement strand
GTCATCGAAAAAAATAGTAGAAACTACAAAGAATTTGATTGAACACAATAAGTTCAGAGTAACAAAGAACCTCTTCAGCAATCATGAAGAGGGTAATCATGTATCATTGATTATATGTGAAAATGAACAAACACAGGCTGAGAAAGCATTAGAAATAATTTCAGAATTATTAACCAATAAACATATTGAGAAGTTAGCACAGGTAGCAATTCTTTTCAGGTCAGTTAAAACGTTAGGTATAAAATTTAAAAATGTTTTAAAAGATAATGGCATTGAATGCAGGATTACATCAGACAAAAGCCTGTTCAGGACAGATGAAATAAAAGGGTTGCTCCAGGTTTTTATGTTTATTGAAAAGGAGCAACTTGATATCAAAGGCAGGAACTACATACTTTTCTTCCGGAAAGCCGGAATTGAAGTTAAGGATGAGATGAATAAGAAGATCGGATTATGGCATAAACAAGTGCATGATAATTATTACAAATCGCTTTTAGAGTTGTATTATGGTGTTCTTAATGATATAAATATCTTAAAGAAACTCGAAAATGACGATAGCAGTTTAGGGAACTTAGGTATCTTATCGGAACTGATTGCATCTTTTGAAGGGGGACAAAGTGGTTCAGTACTTAAAGACAAACTAATATTTTTTCTCCAGTATTGTGAAATGCTTGACGGAGGTATGGATCAGGCAGAAATGGAGACCGGCGATGCAGTCCAACTTATGACGATTCATAAGTCGAAAGGACTTCAATTTGATTATGTAATTATTGCTAACATCACAACCGAACATTTTCCAATGAGATATCGACCTGGTCCGCGACAAAGAGCAAAAGGTGTAATTCTCAAAGGACCTGAAGGACGTAATTATGACAAGGAAGAAGAAAATATATGTCTGGAAGAAGAAAGACGTATTTTATATGTCGGTATGACAAGGGCAATTAAAGGTGTCTTTCTATTGACCGAAGAAGGGAATATATCTTCTTTTATTAATGAGTTAGGCGAAATAAACAAAATTAAGGCAAAACCTTATAACGTTGTAAGCGTACCTCGCAACATTAAGTCTTCCACTAGTAATGTTCTGCATGTTTCTCATTCGGAGATTTATGATTATAGATTTTGTCCGGGTAGATATAATTTCACACATCGTTATAGGTTCAAAGGCCAGGCAATACAACCTTTATTTTCAGGCTTAAGCCTTCATCGCTCTCTTGAGGTTTTACACAGGATGATACATGACAGACAACGCATAGATCAATATATAATGAACAGAATATTTGATCGTTGCTGGATTTACCCATTTGGTAATGAAAAAGAAAAAGAAAAGGGAAAAAATTGTAAAATATTCTTTGATTATGCAGGTATGCTCTTAGGGAATAACGGTAAACATCGTATTCTGCAAATAGAGTACCCTTTTATGACAGCCAGCGGTAATAATGTTCTGACAGGCAAATTAGACCTTATGCAAGAAAATGAAAACGGACAAATAGAAATAGTTGAATTTAAATATAATAAGAACAAAATGCTCGAATCTTACACAGAAAATCAATTAAACCATTATAGTCTTGCCTATCCTCAGGAAGATGTTCTTCTTTCTGTCTATTATTTAAAAGATCGAAAAAAAGAAAAGGTTGATAACATGGATAAAAAAACTATAATAATGCAATTAGAAGATGATTTTAGAAAAATTCGTAATAAAGAATTCGATCGGATGCCTGAAAAGAATAAATGCAAAATCTGTCCTGTAGCAGTTGTTTGTGGTGAAAAACAGGTGTAGTTGAGAAAAGCGCTATATGGATGCAAGTATTATCAATATAAAATAACTTCATACATCTGCATATTAAAATTTACATAGCAAAAGCTAATGCTCATACGCACAACAATGCATAAATTTAATTGGGGTGAAAGTGCCAGTTTTAAAGTACTTGCAGGTAATATAGGTCAGTGTATCTTGATAAGTTTGTGGCTACGAAATCCCCAGCTAAACTTATGTTAACCGTCAGACTGCGCAAAAACTGTATTGACCCCTTATAAATTAAATAAAAATTTGAAATCAATTTAGAAGTAAATCTTGATTTTCCGATTACAAAAAGATTGTATTTGCATCCAAGGATTTACCCTAATAATTCTCTCCCAAATAATTAATACTTAAAACCTCCCCTGTTTAATCCACTAAACAATCGGACGTTTTTTCGCATAAATAATAATTACTTCCACTTTAGCCCTACAACTAATTATTCCAGATTGAATTTGAGATTTATATTTGACATTCTGAATATTTTGAATTAATTTTATCTAAGATTTCTCATTATAAACCAAGTTTGCTGGCAGAGTACTTGACATTTCCCAATTACACTTTCTCACTTTCATTCTCAATTTCACAGTTTTTATTATTGGTGTAAAATCCGGTTTGAGAGAGCAAACTGATTCCGGAAAAAACTGAGCACATGTTTTCAGCGCTAAGGAGTATTGTAAGATATTGGATAATTGACTATTAAATTGCATGAGACTCCTTTGGCCATATGCTCAAATATTTCCTAAAACGATTGTTCTGGAGTTCCGGAATTTGCAATTAAACGTAACAAAACCATATTTACACACCGAATGCAGAGGAATAAATATGGAAAAACTTAATGTATAAACGTTAGCGTTCATTGACAAACACGTCCCTTCTAATCTCTTTCGGGGTTAGTTCCCCGCAGCTTGCTGCGAGTAAAAAGTAATTCCCGGAGATACTCCGTAGCTTGCTGCGGAGTAGTTCATTAATTAGTTGTCAATTTAAACTTTGACTATTATGAAAATAAAAAATGTAAAATTAGTATTAAACTGCTTTGTCTTAGTTTGCTTTTTTTTGCCTCATGTGATGGCTCAGCAATATATGCAAATAAAGAAAAAAGACGGTGCTGTAACTAAGATACTCTTGTCTGATATTAGTAAACTTACCTTTAGCGATTTTGCAACAGCTCTTCCAGAGCAAAAAGCTAAAGTAATGCAGGCTATTGTGAAACTGAAAGCTTATCCCAATCCTGCAAGTACATACATTATCATTGATTACGAATTGACTTTACCTGGAATTGCAATGTTAGAAATTTATAGTATAACGGGTATATTGATTTATAGCGAATCATTGGACAATCAAAGTATTGGTAAATATAGTTATCGTTGGAATACAAATAATTTACAAACCGGCACATATATATTTAAGATGCGTCAAAACAATAAAATAGTAAACGAAAAAGTAATTATCAACAAATAAAACACTAAGCATATGAAAACAATAATTATTACAACTGTATTAATTTTGTTTGCATTATCAATGCATGCCCAGGATTTAAATATATATAAAACCGATGGTAGCATTGTAACAATAGCACTTAGTAGTATAGATAGCATTACTTTTTCAACTAAGTTTCCAACTATTGATGAATTTTGTGGTTCAAAACCCAATGGGTGGTCATGTGAGCTATTTCAAAATTCATTTGATACACTTCCAATACCTCAAGGTGATAAAGGGCGTTTGGATAATCCAATAGCAGTAATTAGATATATTAATGATTCTGTTGCTTGCTCTAATTCAAAATCCCTATACTTACAAGTTTATGATATTTCAGAAAAGGACACCTTGGAGAAGATAATAGATGCATCAGCTCCATATTCATGGTGTATTCCAATGTTTTTCGGAGAAAAT
>JBGPAO010000392.1:0-3700 GCA_041480755.1 Bacteroidia bacterium | reverse complement strand
TATTCTCTTTGCTATCACTATTTGTCCATCAAACGATACATAAATTGAATCTTTATAAATTTCAGGGATTCTTATTTCGAAATCATAGAAATCACTACATGTGCATTCCGGTCCAGTCTCGAAAGTCTTAATAAAAATAGTATCAGGGGATTTATAGATTACTGTGTATTAGCCCCCAAAACAGTTGGATAAAAAAGATATAGACAGATTAGTAGACTCCTCTTAAAAAAACGTCAACGCGATCGTCAACCAAATAAAAAAGCCCTTGCAGATCATTGATCTTTAAGGGCTTGTATTGTTTTTTAAGCTCCCTGCTCCCACACTCACACCAACTGAGAACAGAGAACCCGGAACCGAGAACTACAAAGCCCAAAAACCTGATGGTTTTTGGGCTTTGTAATGCCACTCGGAATCGAACCAAAATAGTCTCACTATTATTGAAGTATATAATCGTCCGATCACTTTCCAGACTCGAGGGCTCGTGGACTATCCCCGCAACCCTCTTTCCCACCTTCGCACCATTATACTCGAGTCGATCATCGATGACATATCCTCCGGTACGGACAATACCGGCACCGGTCAGTAATCGCTGTCGGCGAGAACGGCACCTCAGGATTGAATATCTCCTCTACAGTTTCTGTCAGTCTTTGGGTGAATTCATCATTAAAATTTCTGAAATCCTCCATTATTTCCTTTTTATTGGGAGGTCCGATAGAGATATGCCAATCAAAATTCTCCTGATTGAGATCCATTATCGGATATAACCCGGGAGCTATTGAAGCTGTCAGTTCCGGCATAAAAGAATGAATAAGTTTTGCATATAACATCACCTGGAAGACCTCGCTGTTACGTTCTTTTTTATTGGGGTCAAACAGGACATTTACAGATTCAATCTTCTGATCAACTCTCCCTGTCTTATAATCCAGGATTCTTATAATATCAGCAACATAATCGATCCTGTCAATTCTGCCTCCCACGGTTGCTTCAAAATCACCTGCCTCGTTTCTTACCGGAAGCCCGATTTTGATCTTCTGCTCCATTTTGACCATCCGGAGAGGAGCATAATGCATATCCCTGCTGATTATCTCACGCAGATATTTCACCAGTATATCGCGAATAATTGCATTCCTGCCTTCTATCTTCACCTTTTCCGGATCTTCTGCCAGCTTGTAAACCTCCTTAAATGCATGGTTAACAGATAATTCTATCTTTTCATTATTTGAGAGGATACCTTTCAGCAGGTCAGTACTGATAACCTCAGTCCCCAGGGGTTCGTACAGTTTGTTTATTGCTGTATGCAGCAGTATGCCAAAAAGCAGGGGATCAATTTCTTCTTTCAGTTCTTCAGGTTCTTCAAGGTCAGCAATAAAATTAAAATAAAACTTAAGGGTACAATCAAGGTACATATTTAAGGCACGGGGAGACAGATATTTATGACCAGGGCTTCCTTTAATATATTCCCTTAAACGATCCATGATCCTGTCATCCTTAATGATAGTTACCGGCCGTTCAGGATTTGCCTGTATATTATATGCTATTACTTTTTCCTTAACTGTAAACTTCTTATTGAATGTCAGCTGATGAAGAAATCTTGATTGTTCGCCACTGGTCAGGCCTTCACTCTTGCTGTTGAATATCAGGACAACCTTCTCTGCGCGCTGCAACAGCCTGTAAAAATAATAAGAGTAGATGGCATCGTGGTGTTCCACAGTCGGGAGATTGAATCCATGCCGCAGATTATGGGGTATGAATGAATGGCGGACAGGTGATTTCGGAAATACTCCCTCATTCATTGACACCACAACCAGGTTGCGGAAATCAAGGACGCGTGTCTCAAGCACGCCCATTATCTGCAGACCCGTGAGAGGCTCTCCGCTAAATGGGATTTGGGTATTCATGAGAATTTTCCTGATCAGCCGGTACAACGTAGTGATCCGGAATTCCACTTTCCTGCCATGCAGGATCTCATCAAGCCGCTTAATCCTGATAAATAACTGGAATATTATTTCATTTTCCAGTGCCTTCATCTCCTTGTCGCTCTCCCGTGCCTGAATATCCTGATCTTTCCCAGGGTCATCATCCTCCTGTTTCTGTTCACCCTGATCCTGGTACCTCCGGGCGACTTCCTCCAGAATTTTCAGTATGTACTGAAGGACGTCTGCCTGGTCTTTTACCCTGATAAAAAATGATTTCAGGATAGTATGACTGTTTAAAAGATTTTCATGAACAAAGATTAAATTCTGGTCCCTGATCAGCTCAATGAGCTTTCTGAAGTCGTTCTCATATCCATGATTGACTGATGGATGATTTAATATGGACAGAACATCCCGGGAATAAAATTTACAGCTGCCATCGTCATTTTCCCTGACATTCTCCTGGAGCCTGACGATATGGCCTATCAGGCTGTAAAGCTGGGTCTCCTGGATAGGATATCCCATTGTAATATTGAACTCATTGATTGATTCCGGCAATGAATGCAAAACAGGCAACAGGAGTTTTTCTTCGGCAAGTATAATTGCCGTTTCCGGGGATGTATCTTTAATATCTGAAAGTACACCAGGCAAAATCCTGGCCTGACCCACTTCACTTGGGACTGAAATTATTTGTATGTCCTTTTTATTGAGCAGGTTGTCATAAAGGATTCCGTGTTCAGACATACCAAATTCCCTGATATTTTTCCGTATAAACCTGCCAGCTTCATGATCCTTATTCTTTAGATAATAGTTGTCATAATCCCAGAAAAAGTCTGCTTTTCCGAGTTTCTTAAAGTGCCTGAAAAGTTTTAACTCACATTCATTAAGCGCATTGAAACCAATAAAGAATATCCTGTTAAAAGATAATGACTGAAGATTTTCCTGGTCGATTAAATCTGCAACTCTCCTGTAAATCATTCCTTCATATCCGAGATTCCTGCTTATCAGGTTATCTTTCAGCCTGGTATATATCTTATTAAGAATTTCCCACGTGCTCAGGAAATCCTTCTTATGTTGTCCAGTCCCGGTTTGTACTCCCGGACCAGATTGCATTCCCGGACCGGTCGGATTAAAGCTTTGCCAGAATCGCCGGATGATAATGATCTGCTCTTCTGAAAGGTAGCTGAACTCTTCATCAATGGATTTCAGTGCCCCTATATTCCTGAAAAGGTCTTCGGCATTGACAAGATATTTATCGATATCATCAAAATCCCCAAGCAGTATCTCACCCCAGAAATAGAATTCATCAAAACTTTCTTTGGTGTTTTTCTCCGAGCAGTATATATCATAAAGCTCAAAGAGCAGATAAAGGTCATCTGCCACCGACAGGTCTGAGAGTTCAGCCATAAGATCGCTGATTGTAAGGATTTGCGGGGACCATACAGGTTTCGGCACCAGCTCAGATAAATATTTTTTAAGGAATAATCCTGCCCTCTGGTTGGGAAAAACCAGACAACAATCTTCCAGCCCCACGCCGCAGGTATTGTACAAGTAACTTGCTATGTCTTTGAGAAAAGGTTTCATTCTGAAGAGGTTCCTGGTTCCGAGTTCCGGGTTCCTGGTTTGTTTTAATTAAAAATTTTCGTTATTATTTAGAGTTTAGAGTTTTAGTGTTTAGTTTTTTATTTTTTCTTGTTTATTTTGATTTTCGTTTTTCATTTTTCGAGTTTGTTTAGTGTTTAGTGTTTCGTTTTTATTTAGTTTTTAGTATTTCGTTTTTCGAATTT
>JBGPAO010000391.1:0-3706 GCA_041480755.1 Bacteroidia bacterium | reverse complement strand
CTAAAATGACTAAAATTGAAAAGCGTGGAGCATGGGGAAGGGAGCATGGAGTAGATGTAATAATTTTGATAATAACAATAAACAAATGATATCATGAAGAATATTTTGAGTTTCGCGATTTTATTGATCTTATCTGAGACCTGTGGTGATCTGTTTGCACAGATTGCGACTAAAGAGGAGGTTGTATTTTATACTGAGGAATGGAGCGGGGAGCGATATCCTGATGGACGGCCAAGGGTTTCTGATGAGCTTCTGGAAAGAATTAAAAACATTTCCATCGAAGAGGCATGGGGAGTGCTCCAGGGCGAAGGATACTTTAACCAGTTTGCCGGAGAATGGAAAATGCTATATGAAGATAAGTCATTTACCGGTCGTGCGCTCACTGCTGTCTATATCCCGGAAAGCCCGGATCTTCATAAAAGGATGCGGGATAAGGGACATTCTGAAGGAATGATCGGAGCTATGAATTCCTGGCCCATTGATATGCTGAAAGATGGCGATGTTTATGTTGCTGACTGTTTTGGGAAAGTTGTTGACGGGACTCTTATCGGAGACAACCTGGGAAATGCAATCTATGCAAAATCTCATCGTGGTGTTGTATTTGATGCAGGTGTGAGGGATATTGAAGGGCTTGAAAATATAGAAGGATTCAATGCCTATGTTCGCGGATGGGATCCCAGCTATCTTAAGGATGTGATGCTGACAGGTATTAATGTTCCTATACAAATAGGAAATGCAGTGGTTCTTCCCGGGGATGTGGTTCTTGCTAAACGTGAAGGAGTGATATTTATTCCGGCTCATCTTGCCGAGAAGGTGGCTATTTCTGCAGAATTCATCATGCTCAGGGATGAATTCGGCCACCAGCGGCTGAAAGAAGGGAAATATACTCCCGGACAGATAGACGCCAGGTGGACAGATGAAATCAAAAATGACTTCCTGAAATGGCTTGATGAAAATCCTGACCTGCTGCCAATGACAAGAAAGGAACTGGATGAATATCTGAAGAACAGAACGTGGTAGCGGAGGGATTAGAGCGGAGAGTGGAGAGCTGAGAGCGGAGAGCTGAGAGCGAAGGGCAAAGAGCGGAGGGTAGAGAGTCAGAAATCCGGGAGTGATGAAATTGAGTCTTTTTTTCTAAAAAACAATAAAACAAAAATGAAAAAAAACATATTATTATTTTTTGGGATGCTGTTATACTTTATGTCAGCTTATGGTCAGGCAGCCACTGATTCAATTACGGTCAATAAAGTCCGTGGTGGTTATCAATTCCTTCAACATGGTGTACCGCTTAATTCAACACAATTTGTGATGACATTAAAGGATAACGATGATGCATATAAGGAATATAGAAAATCCAGAAGTAGTCGTACTTTCTCCATGCTTTTTTCCGGCACCGGGGGATTTCTGATCGGGTGGCCAATTGGTACTGCTATTGGCGGAGGTGATCCAAATTGGGCTTTAGCCGGAATTGGTGCCGCATTGGTTGCTATCGGCTTACCTCTGTCTTTTAGTTCGGATAATAAGTTAAAATCTGCAGTTGAAATTTATAATTCATCCCTCCGGCAAACATATTTTCCCGATAGAAGAGTCGAATTTGAGTTTGGATTGCAAGCTAATGGCATAGGTCTGCTGGTAAGATTTTAATCACCAGCTGGCCTATATTGTTTTAAGTTCATTAGTAGCTGCAGTTTTTCCAGCTGAATCGACAGTTACAATCTTGTACCTGTGAGATGACTTATCACCGGGCTGGTCTGCGAATTTAAAAGGATCTTCAGTGGTTTGGGGTTTATGTATTACCTCGGAGATCTTCTGGTCATCCCTCCATATTTCGTATGTCTTAATTGCGTCTGATCCTGCATAAGCGCTATTCCAGGCAAGATTTACAATTCTTTGCCCATCCCTGACCTCAACTGATAAATCCGGATTCATCGGGGCAGTCAAACCACCTTCATGTATTTGAAAATAATTAGTCTTTCCTTCTTTGATCATGGCTGTCATTTTCTCCACCTCCCTCCTATCCGTATCACTTAATCCATCCGTTGCGATCTGAGCCGCCGAAATATTCTGCTTCAGCTGACACAGGTTATCATCATCATCAATGTACCCGATACCGATTATTGCAGTATGTACTCCCGGAGTTGTCAGGGTATAATGTATCAGAGGGCTGCTTGGAATGTTTTTGTCACCGACAACACGGACAACATGTCCGGGATTGTTTGACCATTCTGCATTTTTTGTGTACATCGCACCATCAGCAAAAACCTTCATTGCAATCACACCCATATTCTTTGCTGATGCAACAGGGATAATATTATTCTGCATATTCAGGTTCAGCTTATCGTTAGCATTTATTGCAACCAGCATTCCATCCAGTAAACCATATTTATCCCTTTTGATCATTTCCATCATTACGGGCGCTGAATAATGTCCCGAAAAGCCTATATGATTAATAAGCTTTTCTTCTTCAGGATTAAGCCCGGTAAGGTTAGATCCATCCCTGAAATCACGTAAAACAGCAAGAGCGCCAATATGCTCCATACCCGCATTGGTGCCTTCAATCCCTTCATACAAGACATCTACTTCCTGTAAAGTATTCAGGTTATGAATCAGATACAAATCCAGGTTTGCACCTGAAGGGTAACTTCCTTTGCCATCTCCAAATATCAGCGAAAGGCTTCTTTTAAGATCAAAAACAGTGTGATTGGGGTATTCCCCGTTTGTCCAATTGGTCACACCTTCTTTATCGTACCCACCCTTTCCCCAGCGCAGGTGAGTTTTAGAAGTAAGCCAGATAGATTTACGCAGAGATTCATTATAGCCTGCCTTTCCGGGAACCAGTGCCAGGGAACGGAAAGCCTTGCCCCAATTCGACTGGCTGGGACCATAAAGATTGGAAGTATCAAAATAATTTACACCTAAATCGAATGCTTTAAGGATGATTTTGACCGGATCAACATCTGGAGGGGTCCATTGGATTGAAGCCTGTCCTCCCAGCCCAAAAGTTGTAACTTCAAAATTAAGTTTGCCGAATGCTCTCTTCATAAGTTCCGGCCTTGCGTTTTGGGAACAGCTGATATAAGGTGCAATTGAAATGCCAGCTGCAGTTAAAGCAGAAGTTTTAATAAAATTTCTGCGGGTAAACAGGGATATGGACATAATGTTTTATTTTAAATTTATATTCCTTGAAAAATAAAAATAAAGAATTGCCAAATCATTATCAAAACTTATAATGAAACTTATCTATTATTTTTATTATTAACTTGGCTGTATTAAAAGGACCCAGGCCTTTTAATATACAATCCGGGAAAACTTGGATTAAAAGCTTCTATTGAAATTATGAGAACCATTATTATTCTGCCAATCTTTCTGATGATTATGACTTATACTGTTTCGTGTGACAGACTCACAGATGGTCCTGATAATACAGGTAGTCTTCATTATTTGAAAACTGAACCTGGTGGGTGTAATAATCAGGATTTTGGCCTCAAAAATACATTTCAGGAATCGGGAAATGACACCATATATTGGATTATATCGTCAGATACTCTGAAATTCTTTATAGGTATTAATTATGCTTGTTGTGCACCATTTACATCAGATCATAATATCTCACAAGATACTATTACCATGCGCCTGAATGATACATGCCCTTCTCCTTACAAATGTTATTGCAGATGCATGTGTTATTACACTTTCCTTTTTCAGT
>JBGPAO010000390.1:0-3735 GCA_041480755.1 Bacteroidia bacterium | reverse complement strand
TTTGAAATTACCCGTGATAAGATTCCTCTGACCAGTATAGATGTATCATATTTAGTTGCAAATGATATAGGTTTTATTAAAATAAGTGAGTTTTCTAAAACAAGTTATGATGAATTCATGGAGGCAGTCAGGTCGTTGAAAGCCCAGGGAATGAAAAAACTAATTCTTGATCTTCGCAGCAACGGAGGCGGTTATATGGATGAAGCCACTAAAATTGTTGATGAATTTCTGGATGAGGGGAAACTAATTGTTTATACCGAAGGACATGCCCAGCCGCGACATAACGTTTATGCCACACCTAAAGGCGAATGCATAGATACTGAGGTAATTATCCTGATAGATGAACTGTCTGCATCAGCAAGTGAGATTATTGCCGGTGCTATTCAGGATAATGACAGGGGATTAATAGTCGGAAGAAGATCATTCGGGAAAGGTATGGTTCAAAATGAGACCATGTTTAGTGATGGATCTGCTATGCGGCTGACAATAGCACGCTATTATACACCCACCGGCAGATGCATACAAAAACCATATAATAACGGACTGGAAGATTATTATTATGATATCCAGAACAGGTTTAACCATGGCGAATTCATTATTGCCGACAGTATTAAGTTTGCAGATTCCTTAAAATATGTTACTCCTGGTGGCAAAATTGTTTACGGAGGAGGGGGAATAATGCCGGATATATTTGTTCCGTACGATACTATTGGCGTTACCCCATACCTGGACCAGGTGAGAAACCGTGGATTAATTTACAGATATGCTTTTGTGTATACCGACAATAACCGTGCAATTCTGAATAAGTATACTAATTACAGGGAAATTGAATCTTACCTTGACAAACAGGATCTTTTAGAGAAATTTGTTGATTATGCTGTATCAAATGGTGTAAAAAAGAATGTCGAGGAAATAATAATTTCTGAAAAAATAATTCTGACTCAACTCAAAGCTTATATCGCAAGGAATATAATAGATAATCCAGGATATTACCCCATAATCCAGGAAATAGACTTAACCCTTCAGAAGGGAATCGAAATTTTGGCTTCAAAGAATTAATTTCTTTTGTTTGAAATCTCTGACCTTGAAAGTGGTATATTCTTTCTATCACAGAGAATCCGGAAAGAGAGTGCTTGTAGGATGATGTTCAGTCATAAATCTTTCCCAGATATTTCCTTATGCCATCTAATGATTTTTCCTTCTCCTCTATGAAACCCATATGTCCTGAATTTTCAAGGATCAGGATCTCGGTTTGCTTTGCCAGGTTAAAGTGTTGTTCGTAAAGACTAAATGGAATGTAATTATCTTTTTTGCCTGCTACTATCATTACCGGCAGGTTGCTTTCCACAAGTACTCTTGTTCTATCGGTCCTTGCTTTCATACCTTTCAGGGCACAAATGATTCCATCATCATTCGTACTCACAGCAATCTTCTTTGCTTTCTCAACCTCATCAGCAAGCTTACTGATACTGCTATCTGCAAATGCTCTTGGTATATTGGCATTTACTATAAGTATTTTCTTACCAGATCTTACAAGTTCGATCTCCCTGTCACGATTTGACTTCTTTTCTTCACTGTCTGCAAGTGCATGTGAATGAAACAGGCAGTACCCAAAAGTTTTTTCAGGAAATATTTCAGCAAATGCCAGGGTGACATATCCTCCCATTGAATGTCCGACAATAACAGCCCGGCCAATGCCAAGATGATCGAGTACAGCATTTACGGCATCAGCCATGATCTCCATGGTCTGATTCTCGCAAATCGATCCTGATTTTCCGTGTCCCGGTAAATCAATACTGACTACACGATAGAATTTCGAAAGTTCTGTCCCAAAACCTCCCCAAATATCAACTGATTCAAGGTAGCCATGCAGTAAAATAACCGGATTTCCTTTTCCTGCATCCCTGTAGAAAAGACTTGCTTCCTTAAATCTAATTGTTCCGGTCATTGAATTTAATTATTGCCCTTTCATTAACATTTCGATTTCATCAGGATCAACTGGTATGTCCTTCATCAGGTTAACCGGCCCATCCTTTGTACATAAGATATTATTCTCCAGCCGGATGCCAATTCCTTCATCATCTGCATAGATCCCCGGCTCACATGTCATAACCATACCAGGACTGAATTTAATTTCTTTAGCACCTACATCATGAACATCCAGTCCGATAAAATGAGATGTGCCATGCATATAATATTTAAAGAATAAGGGTTGTTCAGGATCCTGTTTCTTCAGCTGATCCATGGTGTAAAATCCCAGTCTGACATGTTCTTCCTCCCAGAGCTTACAAACCTCCTTATGCAAACTGGCAATTGTATTACCAGGAACTACCATTCCCATTGCGCGATTTAAAACTCTCATGTTGGC
This sequence comes from Bacteroidia bacterium, assembly GCA_041480755.1. Lineage (GTDB taxonomy): Bacteria > Bacteroidota > Bacteroidia > Bacteroidales > SM23-62 > LJUQ01. The sequence goes on along the minus strand of JBGPAO010000390.1, from coordinate 1,367 downwards.
CTTATATAATTCCTTCTGGCGTCTGGTGAATTTCCCGTTCACAGGAATTGTCCTTGTACAATCGGCAATATAATTTCCACATTCTGCGCCGAAATCCATCAGAAGCAAATCACCATCCTTGCATTTTTGCCTGTTCTCAATATAATGCAATGCATTAGCATTCCTGCCTGATGCAATTATTGGCAGGTAAGCATGTCCTGATGTGCCCTGCATGAGAAATTCATGTGTAATTTCAGCTTCAACCTCATATTCAAATACCCCAGTATGCACAAATTTCAGAATGCGCAAAAATGCATCCCTGGTAACCTGACATGCTTTCCTTATCATCTCAAGTTCTTCAGGTTCTTTAACCACTCTTAATCCGGTTATCAGGGGTGCCAGTCGTTTGTATTCGTGCAGAGGATATTTTTCCTTTATTTCCCGGATGAACCGTTTACTTTTATCTGAGACTTTTTCAGAAAGTTTCAGATATTCATTAGTATTGATATAAATTTTATTTGAATGTAAAACAGCATCTCTCAATATCAGATCCAGTTCATCAATCCAGTGAATAGTCTGTATTCCTGAAATATCTTGGGCTTCTTCCCTGGTAAGTTTATGACCTTCCCATCGTTCAATGGTTTTATCCGGTTTAAGAATAAACAGGATTTCTCTCTTCTTTTCCTCAGGATGATTCTGGCATAATACAAGAATTGTTTCTTCCTGATTAATTCCTGTCAGATAATAAAGATCTGAATTCTGTCTGTAACGGTAATTTTGATCTCCGCTTCTCAAAGGATAGTCATTTGGAAGGATAATGGCAACAGATTGATCATCAAGCATGTCTGCCAGTTTCTTTCGGTTCTTTTTGAACAGGCCAGATGGCAAGTGATAATTCATGATATTAATTTCTTTAAATAATGATTGTGTTGCTAAACATGTAGGATAACCCTGCAAAGATTAATTTAGTTTATCTAAAGATAATTAACTTTATTGTTTGAAAACCCCGAATCTATGGCCAATATTTTCACTTATTCAATCGGCAGGAAGTTGATTGTAGCACTTGCCGGTATTTTTCTTATCCTTTTCCTTCTTGTACATCTGGGTATCAACATTACCCTGATCCTTTGTAAATCTACACAGACTTTTAACATTGCTGCGCATTTCATGGGCACTAATCTCATAATCAAGATCATTGAGATTGTATTATTTGGTGGAATTATCCTTCATATAATTTATACTCTTATAAACCAGGTTCAAAACTGGCTTGCACGACCTGTCCGTTACAGGATTCCTAATTTTGCGCAGTTATCTTTTTTTTCCAAATTCCAGATACATACTGCTGCAATAATTTTAGTATTTCTGGTTATTCACCTGACAAATTTCTA
>JBGPAO010000389.1:0-3744 GCA_041480755.1 Bacteroidia bacterium | reverse complement strand
TCTAATTATTGATTTGATCATTGTAAATTTGCCATGTGGAATAAATTTTGAATCTGGTCACACTTTTTCATTGTTTTGTCAAAATATTAGTGCCGTTCAGAACTTTTTTGGTTTTTGTTGCGTTAAAAATATTGGTTTTAGGTTAGTTAAGGTTTAGTGGTTTAGTGTTGATTAGTTAGTAATTAGGGTTAGGGGTGCAGCAATAAAAGCTGCACCTTTCTTTTATTTCTCCTGGTTTATTTCTTCGGATGATTAAACATGTGATTTACAATTTCTTCCCTGTCTGTATTATTAAGTAAATAATGCCTTCCTGCTGAACGCTGAATATTCATTAGTTCAAGAATTTCGCTCTTTCTGTCATCATTTATTCCAGCTTCCGCCATTGTAACGGGGCTTCCAACAGATCTGAAAAAATCCTCAAGCCTCAATATGGCAGAATCAACATCCGGATCACGGAACAGATGTTCTCCCAGTTTTGATATCCGTGCAGGGATCTTATTCTTCATACATTTCAGCCAGGCTGGATAAGCTATGGATAGTGTTGCACCATGAGGTGTATCATAAAGGAATGATATTACATGACCAATGGCATGCACGCCCCAGTCGCCGGTTGATCTCCCGTATCCTGTAAGTCCATTTAATGCATTTGTTGCAGCCCACATGATATTTGCCCGCAAATCATAGCTGGTGAGATCTTTCATTAGCTTCGGGCCATACTCGAATGCTTCCTTTATTATTGATTCAACAAAACGATCTGAAAGTGAAGCCTCTCCGCGTCCAAAGAAACTTTCCAATGCATGCGCGATCAGATCAACTATTCCATAAGCTGTGTAGTTTGCCGGCACCGTGGCAGTATAAGAAGGATCCAGGAATGAATGCCTGGGATACATGGTATTATTACTGTAACCAATCTTCTCACGGGTTTCGGAATTCTGAAGAACGGCAACATTATTCATTTCAGTCCCGGTAGCTGCAAGAGTTAAAACTGCAATAAGCGGTACAGAAGCTTTGATATTGATCCTGTTCTTCATTACATCCCATCCTGAGCATTTTTCAGCTATACAGACACTGATAATTTTAGCAGAATCAATAACGCTCCCGCCGCCTGCTGCAACTATGTAGTCAATTCCTTTTGAAATACCATAATTTGCTGCTGCATCCACATCATCAATTATCGGATTAGGTTTAATCCCATTATATTCAAATGTCTGTGCCTGGATGTTCTCTAACTGCCCTATAACTTCATTATAACATCCATTTTTCATCACCGACCCTTTACCATATATTAATAATACTTTTTTCCCAAATTCACATGCAACATCGCCAAGGTTTCTCAGCACACCTTTGCCAAAATGTACCATCGTTGGATTGTACGCAATGAAGTTTTCCATATCTTATTTATTTATTATCCCTTTAGATTTGTTCCAACATTGACAATACCACAACAACTATCCCTTCTGGCTCCTGTTACAGATGCAAAACAGTTTATTTCATTCCTCATACGCAATAATCCCAGGAATGCAAAAATTATGGCTTCTTTAAAGTCAATAACATTATCATCAGGTATAATACAGGAAGCTTTGCAGTTCTTTTTAATTAAATCCCGCAGGAACTTATTGTGTATGCCACCACCGGTTATAAATACTATTTTATTTTTATCCGGAATTGAATCTATCTGATTTGCAATATGTTCATAAATAGTACGCATTTTATCAGCTAAAGGCATATTTTTCTCATCCATGATGGGAATAAATTCCCTTTCAATCCATTCTCTGCCTAGAGATTTTGGAGGCTGGTTCTTATAATATTCCATCTCATTCAATCTGCGGAGCAGAACGTGATCAATACTCCCTGATGATCCTTCGATCCCGTCTTTGTCAAAGAGCCTGCCAGCACGCTGGGATAAAAGATTCAGAATGATATTTACAGGGCAAATGTCATATGCTATCCTTTGATTTTCCGACCGGAATGATATATTTGCAAATCCTCCCAGGTTCAGGCAATAGTCATATTCTGAAAACAGTAATTCATCTCCTGCCGGAACAAGCGGAGCCCCCTGTCCGCCCAGGGCAACATCTGTACGACGAAAATCGGAAACTGTAGTAATTCCTGTTATGGCTGCGATACAAGCACCATTGCCGATCTGGAAAGTTATTCCTTTCTCAGGCTGATGAAATACAGTATGTCCATGTGAACAGATCAGTTGAACTTCCAATCCTGTTTCGGCAATAAAATCCTGACAATGCCTGCCAATAAAATTTCCATAATCATTATCCAGTGAAATTATTCTTTCAGCAGAAAGGGATATGGAGTTTTCAAGTTGTTTTCTTAGTTCTGATGAGTAAGCAACAGTCTTGCTTTTCAAAAGTTCATAATTCCATTTATTCCCGTTTCTATAAAACCGGCATACAGCCAGGTCGAGCCCGTCAAGAGAAGTCCCTGACATTATCCCTAAAACAATATGTTCATTATTATTAACAGGTGTCACCAGTAAAACTCCGTATAATAAAAAGTTATATTTTGTTTGTTATCAATCACATATAGCTCAAGGTCGTGATTTGATTCCTTTGAAATCCTTTCAGGATCAAAATTATAAAACACAAGATCATTTTTGGCATCATATTCAAATAATGCCCAGTCCCCGTCAATATAACCCTCATACGACATTATCCCGGAAAGGTCATCTTTCACTCTGAAAAGTATGGAATTCATATCACTCATGTCAGGTATTCCGCTGAAATTAAGTGGTTTAATTACGGGCGGCGTGGTGTCAATTGATACAGCATAGTTGCCAAATGCTGAGATGGCTCCCGTCACAAATCCATTATCCCATTCTCCGCCGGCATATTCCCATTTTCCTTCTTTATCAAATCTGATAAGTACAGCTTTTTCCCTCAATTCATCAGGAAGATTCCCGGGACGAATAGAAAGTTCACTTGCAATATGCATTGGTGTATAAATATTATGAATACTGTGTACCATTGAAAATAATCCGGGTCCATTTTCAGTCCTGGAATATTCAAATTTTAAATCGGTATAAAGTGCACCCTGAGGAATTGCCAGCCGTATATCATCACGCTCAAAAGTATTAAGAACTGCACACGGCATGTTTTGAATAAAATCGTTTTTAGTATCTCTGTTATTTACATTATTGACAGGCTGACTTATCACAGTAAAATCTATCCTGCTGGTATTTAAATAGGTGTCTTTAATAACAAAACTTATAAGGTGAGAATTTTCATCAAAGAATCCCACCAATCCATTATTGACGGATTGTCCATAAACACTTAGCCTGTTGTTTGGTTCAATAAAAGCTTTCTGTATGTTCCGGCCGTTTTTTTGTTTTTCTTCATAATCTACAAAACTGTTGACATATCTTGATTCACTGAAAGAAAACTCATCCATCCGCCAGGAGAATACCATGGCACTGTCGACATATAATTCAATAATATAGATCCCGCATCTGGTTGCAGTGCCATTCAGGTAGTCATAAGCCTCAATGCCAAAACCGATATTGCCAGTGGCCCGGATCAACTGGCCGTCCCTGATATTATATATTCCATTCTCATTTAATACCGGAATAATTTGCTTATCTGCTGAATTATTTACAAAGCTGTTTTTCCCTAAAGGATATAAACATATCGAAAGTTATTGTTGCATATGATCATGCTGATATTAAGCAGCGCGAAGATAGTGATAATATGGGTGATAATAGTCGTATCCAAATCCAAATCGAGCAATTTT
>JBGPAO010000388.1:0-3748 GCA_041480755.1 Bacteroidia bacterium | reverse complement strand
GAAGCGTGAAGCGTGAACAGTGAAGCGTGAAGAGTGAACAGTGAAGCGTGAAGAGTGAACAGTGAAGCGTGAAGAGTGAACTGAGAATAGATAAAAAGAAAAAACTGAGAAAAGAAAGCATTGTCTTATCATGAAATAGGTTGACCACAAGTTTAGTTAAAAACTTTATAACTCGTGGAACTATGAAAGAGAAAAAAAAGAATCAAATTAGACACTTTAGTGAATCTTTTAAAAGGGAGAAAGTAAAAGAGATAGAAGAAAAGACGATAACTGTATTACAATTATCAAGGATTTATGAGGTATCACAAACGGCAATTTACAAATGGATCCGGAAGTATAGTAAGTACACAGAGAAAAGAGAGCGTTTAGTAGTGGAGAAAGAGAGCGAAAGTTACCGTACGTATCAGTTGCAGAGGAAGGTTGCAGAACTGGAACGGTTATTAGGTCAGAAAGAGACTGAGTTATCTTACCTGAAAAAGGTAATAGAAGCAGGTAATGAACTATTAGGTGAGGACTTGAAAAAAAAGTACGAACCCAAGTCCTGAACTGGTATAAAGATCATTCTGAGGGAAGGGGCTTTTCAATGAATGAACTCTATTACATCGCGGGGACAAGTAAACAGGCTTTTCATAAGAGTTTAAAGCAAGCAGAGTTAAAATTAATGCGAAGAAGTAAAATAGAAGAAATAGTCAGGGAGGTTCGAAAGGACCATCCCAGGATGGGAAGTCGACCTATGTACTATAAGTTGAGGATAAGAGAGATTGGCATTAATAAGTTCGAGAAGATAATTAAAGAAGCAGGACTTGGGTTAAAACAAAATAAGAGGCGGATTATAACCACACATAGTAATCCATACCATAATCATTATCCCAATCTGACTTATGGTATAAAGTTGAACGGAATAAACCAATTATGGGTAAGTGATATAACTTACTGGTTGGGTGAAATTGACACATATTACATCACTCTAATGCAAGATGTATATAGCAGAAGAATACTTGGCTATCATGCCGATGACAACATGTATGCAGAGAATAATTTAAAAGTACTTAGGCAATCTATTAATATCAGGGGTATAAGCAAGTGTAAAGGGCTGATACATCACTCAGACAAAGGAAGCCAATATACCTGCAAAGAATACGAAAGAAGACTTAATAATGCAGAAATCAACATAAGTATGGCAAAGAACAGCATCGAAAATCCATATGTTGAAAGGTTAAATGGGATAATAAAAAATGATTACCTGGCCTTTGAGCATATCTTCGATTTGCCTAGTCTTAATATAGCGTTAAAGCGTGTAGTATGGCTTTATAACTATAATCGGCCTCACTCAGAACTGGGCTATATGACTCCTGTTGAATTTGAAGAACACATTCTTAAAGTAGATCTTGAAGAAAGAAAAGAAATGATATTATATGACTTTAATGATAAGGAAAAGATATTAACATAATAAAATATGTTTATAAAAAACGGTCAACCAATATCATGAAAGGTCAAACCTTGAACCTTGAACCATGAACCTTGAACCTTGAACCATGAACCTTGTAACCTTTTAACCTTCTTCAATGAGCTTTTTAGGATTGGATATCGGAACCGGCGCCTGCAAGGTTGCTGTATTCGACAGCAAGGGGCGGGAACTTGCCAGTGCTTCAAAGGAATACCCTGTCCTGCATCCCGGGCCCGGTCTGGCGGAGCTGGATTCTCAGAATGTTATTGACAGTTGTTTTGAAATTATCAGGGAAGCAAATGAGAAGATTTCCGAACCGGTATATGCTATGTGCGTGTCCAGTCAGGGAGAGGCATTCACTCCAATTGCCCCGGACGGATCTTATCTTGGTAATGCCATGGTATCCTCTGATATCCGGGCGGCAGATATGGTTAAGGAATGGAGTCATTGTTTTGGACAGGATCGTATTTATAGAATTACTGGTCACACGCCGCATCCGCTGTTTACTTTATATAAGATCCTGTGGTTGAAAAAACACCAGCCGGAAATCTGGACAAAAAGCAGATATTTTTTATGCTTTGAGGACTTGTTTCAATTCAAAACGGGAATAGACCCATGCATCAGCTGGCCACTGGCAGGGAGGACGATGATGTTTGACATTAGTCAGCATAACTGGAGCAAAGAAATACTCGAATCCGTAGAACTTGATAAAGAGAGGTTATCCCGTCCGCTTGCATCAGGGGAAATTGCGGGTTATATTGATATTACTATTGGGAGAAATCTGGGATTCAAAAATCCTGTTATGGTCGTTGCAGGGGGGCATGACCAGACCTGTGCTGCCCTTGGGGCGGGAGTTATAAAACCCGGGTTATGTATGTACGCTACAGGTTCAGTTGAATGTTTTTGCCCAATGCTGGATACTCCAAGGTTTACAGAAGAACTTCGAATGAATAACCTTTGTTGTTATGATTTTACAGTCAAAGGAAAATATACTACCGTTGCATATAGTCTGGCAGGAGGGAATATTCTGCGCTGGATGCGCGATGAACTGGGAAGCATGGAAATAGAAAAGTCCCGGCAATCAGGCATTAATGCATATACTCTTCTGCTTCAGAATATGCCTGATAATCCTTCAAATCTTCTTGTATTACCTTATTTTACAGCGACCGGAACACCATATTTTGACACGAATGCAAAAGGTGCAATTCTTGGTTTACAGCTTACTACCACAAAAGGTGATATTACCCGTGCCCTGCTTGAAGGTGTGGCAATGGAAATGAAGCTGAATCTCCAGCTAATGGAAAAATCCGGAATGAAAATAGAATCATTCGTTGCTACCGGTGGAGGGACACGCAATGAAAAATGGTCACAGCTCAAGGCCGATGTACTAAATAAAACAATTATTACCCGCAATGTAAGTGAAACAGGATGTTTCGGTGCGGCAATGCTTGCTTGCAGTGCGTTTACCAAAGTGCCTGTGGAGGATTTGATCGTTAATAACCTGGAAACAGCCGGGATTTTCATCCCTGATAAGGAAAAAGCTGATATATATGAAGGAAAATTCGAAATTTATCAGCGACTTTATCCCGTCCTCAAAGAATTTTGGGAATAAGACCAGGCTATATGTATTATAAAAGAGCAATTATCGTATTCCTTAATCTTACATTATTATGTTTCGTTTCATGTACGCGGCATATAAGGGACGATTATAATCAGAAACTCTGGTATACTTATCCTGCAAAGTACTGGAATAGCCAGGCACTCCACCTTGGCAATGGTTATATCGGGGCATCTTTCTTCGGCGGTATAGATGAAGAAGTAATTGCGCTGACTGAAAAAAGTATGTGGACAGGTGGGCCATTTAATGGAAACTGGGAAGAAATGGGGGTCAATCCTAAATGCAGGGAGAGCCTGCCGGAAATCAGAAAAGCAATTGGTGAAGGAAGAATCAGGGAAGCTGATAGCCTTGTACGATCGGATTTTTTAGGTGATAACAGGTATTTCGGGAATTTTACAAGCATTGGGGAGTTAATAATAAAATTCAATTACCCTGCAGGTGAAGCCGTGGATTATTATCGCGAACTGGATTTGTCAAGGTCTGTAGGCTCGGTTAATTACCGGATCGGCCCTTCTAAATTTAACAGGGAATATTTCTGCTCCTATCCCGACAGTGTGTTATGCCTGAAATTTGAGGCCAGTAATAAAGGATCCATATCGATTTCCCTTGGTATGAACATAATACAGGATTCTTCTGTAATAAGTATACATGAAAACATATACGAAGTCAAAGGATTTATTGAT
>JBGPAO010000387.1:0-3749 GCA_041480755.1 Bacteroidia bacterium | reverse complement strand
CAAAACAGGAAATAAAAAAGCATCGCTTCTTTTCCGATGACAGTTTCTGGAATCAACCTGTTCCGGATAATCCGGAAATTGATAGTCTAAGTAATTACTGGATTGGTTTATTGAAAAAAGATCCATCAAAAAAGAATTTTGGTATTAATACTGCAGCTTATACTATCCCAATTTATACCGTTGATGAAAATACACCGAAATATAAAGTCAAACCATATAAGTTATCAGAAAAAGAAAAAGAAATTTGGAAAACTGACCGTGATTACTTTGGACACGGGAAGGAATTTGATGAAGATTCTGTTCCAATTCCTGATGAATCAATGAGCGATCCTGAAAGTGATCATCATTTAGCCTTAATAAATTGGAAAACAAACACGGTATGGGACATGTGGGGAGCCGTGAAACAACCTGATGGAACATGGATCTCGAACACGGGCATGAAGTATTCCTTGAATGGATCCGGAGTTTTTAAAACTGAAGAGTTCAAAATTATAAATGGCGAAAGCGTACACTTTCATGGACCAGGACGTGCCTCAGGAGTACCAATAATAGCAGGTTTAATATTACTCGATGAAGTAAAAGCAGGAGAAATAAATCACAAGATTGCAGCTGCAATTCGTTTTAACGCTTTTCAGGAATTTGTTTTCCCGGCAGCATGGTCTGATGGAAATGTTGTTGGTGGTATTCCCGAAGGATCTGTTATACAACTCGATCCAAGTCTGGATCTGTCTAAGTTTAACCTTCTGCCTGGTGAATTAGTTATTGCCAGGGCTTTACAGAAATATGGAATGGTTTTGGTTGATAATGCAGGTGGGAATGTACTTTACGCTCAAGGTTTTTACAAAGAAAAACTATGGAATGGTATTATCCGGGGTTGGGATAGCGGCGGTATAGAAACTATTCCATTAGATCACTACAGGGTATTGAAAGTTGGTGAAACTGTAAAAAAAGGAGACGCGAGAGCGAAAGTCAATAAAAATGAAACACCGGTGTGGTAATTATTTGGATTAAGAAAAGAAATTGGTGTTTTAATTTCCGGATTTCTTTGGTACACGTCCACGGGATTAGTAGACACGCAGGACTTAAAATCCAATAGACAGTGTTGTCTGTAGGGGTTCAGGTGCTCCTCCGGGTACGGAATATAAAATATCCCCTGTAAATTTTAAAGGAAATATTTTTTATTATATTCATAGAAAAATTCCTATCATGAAAAATAATACAATTTCACGTCGTAAGTTTATCCAACGATCTGCGGCAGCCGCTGCAGCAGCTTCCATATTTACAGTCATTCCGCGCTATGTAATGGGAAAAGGTTTTATACCTCCAAGTGATAAAATAAATCTTGGCTTTATTGGTACCGGCAAGCTGATCCATGAATTATTTCCCCGTTTTGCAGAATTGCCTGAAGTAATGATACTGGCAGGATGTGATGTGCATCGAAAGAAAGTTGAATGGTTTAAGGGAGCCGTTGAAAAATTTTATGCGGATAAAACCGGGAAAACTGATTATGTAAACCTGGTCAAATATGAGCTCTATGAGGAATTACTCGAAAGACAGGATATTGACGCGGTTGTGGTTGCAACACCCGATCACTGGCATGCTTTAGCTTCCATAGCCGCAATTAAAGCCGGTAAGGATGTTTATTGTGAAAAACCTCTTGCTCACCGGGTTAAGGAAGGAAGAGCTATGGTAACTGCAGCAAGAAAATATGACCGCGTGGTTCAGACCGGGAGTATGCAGAGATCATGGAAGGATTTCCGGCATGCCTGTGAACTTGTCCGTAATGGCTACTTTGGTGAAATAAAAGAAGTCTGGGTATGTGTTGGGGATCCTCCTGTTGACTGTAATCTCGGAGAAGAGCCGGTACCTGAATATCTTAACTGGGACCGCTGGTTAGGCCCGGCTCAATTTCGTCCTTACCATCCTATTCTTGCTCCACCGATTGAAGATGAAAACTGGCCTGACTGGAGGCGATATAATGAATTCGGTGGCGGCGGGATGACAGACTGGGGAGCCCATATGTTTGATATCGCTCAATGGGGACTTGGAACTGACAGTACCGGACCGGTTCAGATTATCCCTCCCAAAAAAGCAAAAAAACTTATTGGGGTTAAATATGTGTATAATAATGGTATAAAAGTTATACATAAAAATTTCAAGCGTGGATATGCTGTACGTTTTACTGGAACCGAAGGCACTCTGGATATCAGCCGGGAATTTCTTGACAGCAAACCTGAAAACATAGCTAAAATAGAAATAAAAGATACTGACAAGCATCTGTATTTTAGCGATAACCATTATAATGACTGGATACAGTGCATAAAAAACCGCGCCCGTCCGGCAGCAGATGTTGAGATTGGCCACAGAACAGCATCAATGTGTAATATAGGTAATATCTGTTACCGTCTCAGACGACCACTTGAATGGGATCCTGAAAAAGAAGAATTTAAAAATGACCCTGAAGCAAATAAACTTCTAACCAAAGATTACCGGGCTCCCTATATTATTTAATTTAAAGAGCATGGGGCATGGGGCATGGAGCATGGAGTAATTTTAGTCATTCTAAATTTCAAATTTTAGTCATTTCTTCTAAATTTTAGTCATTTATCTTAAGCCTTTTCAGACATTTGAGATACCCCTACCTCAGCTTTAGCCTATGCCTTAGCCTTTTTTTGAGGCATTTGAGGCATTTGAGACATTTAAGAGCATTTTTATTACCTTTGCAAACCGTGGAGAAAGTCTCTCACATTCTACCTGTTATGAAATTCCCGGATGGAAGATAAAAAGGAAAAACAGCTTCAGTTTGATCTCCGATATCTGGATATGGCGAGAATATGGGCAACAAACTCATACTGTAAGCGGCGCCAGGTTGGAGCATTGATTGTGAAAGGCAGGATGATTATTTCTGATGGGTATAATGGAACTCCTTCCGGATTTGAAAATGAATGTGAGGATGAAAACAATCATACCAAACCTTATGTTTTACATGCAGAGGCTAATGCTATTACAAAAGTTGCCAAATCAAACAATAGCAGTGAAGGGGCAACTCTTTATATTACATCATCACCCTGTCTAGAATGCGCTAAACTGATCATACAGGCCGGAATACGCCGGGTTGTTTTCTCAGATAATTACCGTATTCTGGATGGGATAGAATTGTTGAAGAGGGCAAATATAGAAATCGTGCAACTTGATAATCTGAAAAATGAGCAATCAAAATAAAAAATCTGTAGCTCTGTTTCCTTTGTTATTAGCGTTGTTTCTTGTCGCGGGAATGGTTATTGGTAACCTTCTGAGCAGAATTTCAACCCTTGACCGTTTCCAGGTATATCCTAAAACCAACAAAATAACAAATGTTATAGATTATATCGCCCAGGAATATGTTGATTCAATCAGTAAAGCTCAGCTTGTTGAACTAACTATCCCTGAAATTCTGAAACATCTTGATCCTCATTCAGTATATATTCCAGCTGCGGAATACCAGCAGTTTAGTGAACCCCTTGAAGGAAACTTCAGCGGTATAGGTGTTCAGTTTAATATGCAGGAAGATACTGTCGCTATTATCAATACGGTACCCAACGGTCCTTCGGAAAAAATAGGAATAAAGGCCGGTGACAGAATTATTCGTGTAAATGATTCGGTTGTTGCCGGAGTCAGAATGCAGAGTGACGATATTGTTAAGATGCTTAAGGGCAAAAGGGGAACAAAAGTTAAGGTTACAATAATACGAAGAGGTGTATCTGATCCAT